>NZ_PQMX01000140.1:0-5259 GCF_004368385.1 Burkholderia sp. B10
GCCGATTGCCACGATCAGGTAGGGGGCTGTTGTTCGCCGGTGCATCGGTCGCCTCGCTGCATTTTTGGTGCGCCGGGCCCCGACGCCTGCTTTCCGGATACTAAAAAGCCGCGCTCGCCTTGGCAAGGGCCCATGCCGGTTCGTCGTGCCCCGGTCGGGACGGTTTGGGGGCGATCGGGAAATGGGTATTCGTAGCTTTCGTGCATATTCTGGCGCTTTTGATCAGACATGCATTTCTGTTCAAATGTTTGCAAAATCGCGTGTTGAAAAGATGTCGCAGGGGCGCGGAGCCTTGTGGGATAAGGGGTTACGGCGACTGACCACCAGATTTTGCACGAATCGGACGATTACTCCACGAAAGGCTGGCCGGTCCACTGCGACACCGGCGGAGGCCCGTCCTGCGCGGCAAAAAGCAATGAGATTGGATGCATCAACTCATCGCGCGCGTCAATTACTATTCTCGCTTGTGTTTGACTCAAATCAATCCTTGCGCGTCTTTTGCTATGATGCGGCGCGGGCGCTGAAATTTGCGCCCGTTACCGCTCCACCTGGCAGATCAAAAAGAAATCGGTGTCCCGATATTTGAAGTTCGCAACCCGCAGCTTACGGGCGGCGGCGTCCATGGTTCTGACGCCCCTTGGGGTCATCGGTTGCACGGGGTTGCTGTGGCTGTGCACATGCTGGTTCTTTCCGCGATGCTGCTCGAAGCTCGCGAAGACGCCTACGATGGCGAAGTGAGACACGCACGCCAGCTCGTGACCGCGCTCGAGCGCGACATTCTGCGAAGCATCGAGCTTTACGAGCTGTCAATGAGCGCCGCGGCACAGGGCGCCACCAATCCGCGCGCCATGTCGTTGTCCGAAATGCGGCGGCGTCTATCTCATCGTCGACGTCAAGGTGAAAAGCATGACCTTCGATGGCCGCCCGGTTGCGACAGAAGGCGACAAGACGGCGTGCGGCGCGTCGCTGATCGGATCGCAAGAGTCTCTGGACATGTCGAGCAGGTTTCGGCGCCGCTGGCGGCATTGGCGGCGGAATTCCCCAGGCAATGGCGTCGCCGTTGAGAACATAGCATTCGTGTTGTCAGGGCGCGCCAATGCAGTCAAAGGATGCGGTTGGACTCAACCATTAACGTCCTTTTTCGTCCACGGTCAAATTGTTTTTGACCGACGTAACGCCAGGAACACTCTCGGCAACTTTCCCTGCGAGATCGATCTGCGCTTGGTCCGGAGCCATTCCTACTAGCGTAATCTTGCCGCTACGAGCGACGGCATGAACATCAGTGGACTCCAAGCCCTTTTGTTTGTACAACGTCTTCTGAACTCGTTTCGCCAAATCCTTATTTGCTGCTCTAATAGCCGAACCAGAGGGAGCTGTTGCTGAAGGTGCCGCGGTCGTCTCTTGTGCCTGAACAACAGGCACGATCGCAGCAATGGCGCTGATGGCGGTCGCTGCGGCAACGTAGGTTTTCAAGGATTTCATCTCTAGTCCTTCGGGTGGGTGGAAAAACTGGGTGGGAGAAACTCGAAATGATCGATTGTCGATCAAAGTGCGGCGGAAAATGGGGCCAAACTTTGACGAGCAGTGGTCACGATGTCTGGCAATCAAATTATCAACTCTTCCTCGGCGGATGCGCACATTCAGGCACGCCGACACCTGTCAGGAATTTCGCCTGCTGAGGCCGACTGAGGGTAAGAGCTCCATGAACAACGCTGCTCAAGTATTCGTTGCAACTACAACAAACCGATCACAGGTTGAGATCCTTTTGCCCCCATACCTTGGCTCGCAGACTTCTAATCCTGGCGGGAACTGCCCTCGCCCTAGATCGAGAACTTGAATCGCATTTCTCACACGCGCTAATTCCTTCTCGACCGTGTAGTACCAGTTCATAGCCTCCCTGCGTGAATGCACGGATGATTGTGCACGTCGCTTACGGGATACGATTGATTTGACGCAAAGAGATCGACGGAGATCGCTCCCGCGGGAGCGATCTCGGATGCAGATTGTGGACCGCCCCCTTGCGTGGACATCTTCGGACCTTAATTTACGGTAGCCGAGGAGGTTAATATGATCGGGACAAGTATTCCGGAATTCACGTCATTCCGTCATTGAGCATTGTCCTGCTATTGTCCAATCACTCTGTGGAGCGCGTTCAGCCATGCGATCGTCCAACAAATCAGACATCAATAGGCTTCGAACCAACCTGCGGGACGAGATGGACGGAGCCGCGCTATATGAAGCGCTTGCCGCCGCGGAACCAGACCCATTGCGCCGCGACGTATTTATGCAATTGGCCGCGGCCGAACATGAACACGCGGAAATATGGCGCGCCAAGCTACAGCACCGGGGTGTCGATGTAGCGACCACGAGGCCGACATTCAAAACCAGGGCATTGCGTATGCTTATACGCAGCTTCGGTCCGCGCTTTGTACTGCCGGCGCTCGCCGCCTCGGAGTTCGCCGACCGCGACAAATATGCCAGGCAGACCGATGCGGGGGCACTCTCCGCTGACGAATCCACACACGCGGCGGTCGTCGCCGCCGTCGCGCGGAGCAACCCTTCGGGTGGCGTGAAAGGTTCCGATATCGCGCGCGCGGAGTCATGGCATCGTGGCGCGTCAGGTAACGATTTGCGAGCGGCGGTCCTCGGTGCCAACGACGGTCTCGTGTCGAATTTTTGCCTCATCATGGGCGTTGCTGGAGCCGGCGCCTCCAACAAGACAATCCTTCTGACGGGACTGGCTGGGCTCATTGCTGGCGCATGTTCAATGGCGCTTGGAGAATGGTTATCGGTCACGAACGCGCGCGAGCTCGCGCAAACCCAGATCGCGCGGGAAAGCGAAGAACTCGAGCGGAGGCCAAAAGCGGAATTGCGAGAACTCGCGCTTATCTATCAAGCTAAGGGTCTCGACAGAGATGATGCGCATCGAGTGGCGGAGGAAATGATGCGCAATCGTGACAAGGCGCTCGATACCCTCACGCGGGAAGAGCTGGGCCTTGACCCGGAGGAGCTGGGCGGGAATCCCTGGCGTGCCGCTGGCACGTCGTTCGGTTTGTTTGCACTCGGAGCGATTTTTCCAGCTGTACCGTTTTTCTGGTCCCACGGATTGGTGGGCATCGGAATCAGTGCTTCACTCAGCGTGCTTTGCTTGACCGTGATCGGTGCAGTGACCTCGCTGCTCAATGGCCGTTCCCCGTGGTTTTCGGTAATCCGCCAGATCGTGATTGGTTGCGTTGCCGCCGGCTTCACGTATGGTGTCGGCGCGCTGCTTGGGGTGTCGATGTCGTGACGCCCTACAGGCCACCGGAGCGGTGCGCGCTTCAAATCCTACGATCGAAAAGTTGTGGTATTTTTCCTAATATCGACAGGAGCGCAGAGCATGGGATATGTCTGTCAAAAGCGTGACGCTTGGGCGAAAATCATCGCGAACCTTGACAGACAGAACGACGTGGACTGTTTTACGTCGGTAGGTCCGGTAGTAGACAAGGACCTTGGTGGGACCGACCGATTCAACACGGGTGGATCAGTCACATACGATGTAGTGCGAGTGGTAAAGATTGTTGACCGGCCGTCTCAGAGAACGCTGTTAGTTTCGTGGAGCGACGCTCGAAGATGTGTCTACCTTGAGCAGATTTGGAAATTGCGGGTAGCGAATAAACATGGGCAATGTGTTCTCAGTGGCCGAGAAATTCAGATCGGCTCGACCGTATTCATGCCATTTTGCCGCCCGCGGCCACTTAATGCTGGTGCGATGATAATCGAGGAAGCTGCACCGAAATTTATCCACGCTAGCAAAGCGTAGCCTTCCGCCAGAGCCTCCAAATCTGGGTCGGCTCGCAGCGCTGAAGTCTGCGAACGATTTTATCGTCAGTCGACTGTATGCTCCGGCAGCCTCAGTGACGCTAGCCTAATTCAGACACATAAAGCGACGCGCAATTCGAACAGTACCGTTTTTGACCTAAGCCAAGTAGGCCGGTGGTGGACACGCGGGGTTATGGTGCAATCATTAGGTGCCATTCGCCAACGAGCGTCCATGGCCGCCCCAGCGTCCGCTTCACGGATGGAAGCGACCGTACCCACGCTTGAGCTTGGTCTTAATTGCACAGGGACGCTGAAGACCCTGGCAGCTCCGTGCGGTTCGTCCGCGAGTGCGAGCGCCCATCGCGGGCCTGCTCGGGCGCGGCAACCCTACGATCATCGCGCCGTGGGCGGCGAGATGAGGTCCATCGATGTTGGACGCAGGCAGATCGCTGGTGTGCAACCGGCACGCTTCGAGCCGCGCCCGGATGGCGTCGATATCCGCGACGCTCGCGCGGCGCATCATGCAGTCAGGTGCGCTCATACCAGCCGTTTGGCGCATTCACGATTTTCACGACCACCAGTATCATCGGCACCTCGATCAGCACACCAACCACCGTGGCCAGCGCAGCGTCAGATTTGAAACTGAACAGGCTGATGGCCGCCGCGACCGCCAGTTCGAAGAAATTGGAGGCGCTGATCAATGAGGAGGGGCACTGTAGTGGTCTAATGAATCCGGACACTGATTTAGGCGAGAATGGTCGCTATGAAGAGGTGTCTGATGAGCAAGCAACGACGTACGTTTTCCCCAGAGTTCAAACAGCAAGCCGCCTGTCTGGTGCTCGACCAGGGCTATAGCCATATGGAAGCAAGCCGCTCGGTCGGCGTCGGCGAGACGGTGCTGCGCCGCTGGGTGCAGCAGCTTCAGATGGAACGCCAGGGCGTCACGCCGCAGGGCAAGGCAATCACGCCGGATCAACAGCGTATTCAGGAACTCGAGGCGCGTATCGAACGCCTCGAGCGTGAGAAGGCCATTTTAAAAAAGGCTACCGCGCTCTTGATGTCGGAAGGCATCGAACGTACGAAGTAATTGATCAGATTGGCGCGAGCGAATCGGTCGAGCTGATCTGCGCGGTATTCGACGTGTCGCGGTCCTGCCTGTATGCCCACCGAGGGCGAGCCCGACGCGTTGATGCCGAGCGCATGGCACTGCGTAGCCGGGTACACGAGCTGTTCATCGAGAGTCGAAGCTCTGCTGGCAGTCGCAGCATCATGGGCATGATGCGCGAGGAAGGTACGGCGATTGGCCGCTTCAAGGTCAGCCGCTTGATGGATGCGTATTTCGGCGAACGTGACCGCCGATTTCGGGAACGTGACCGATTCGGCTGGCTTGGGCGTTGCGCAGTGTCGATTGTAGATTTCCTTGTCAGTTCTGGTCGAGTTCGGGCTCCAGGACGTTGG
>NZ_PQMX01000141.1:0-4943 GCF_004368385.1 Burkholderia sp. B10
CCAGCAGCCCAGTGCCTGAAGTGCCTTGCGATCGAGCAATTGCTTCTCCTGACGTCCTTAAAGTCAGGCGTCAGGTTACGCAATCGCTCTAAAACCCTCCACGGTTTCCTACGATGAACCTTTTTTTCGTCGTGCGCCGCCGCGTGTTGCGCGCGAAATCGCCATCCGACGCAGGTTCTCGTATAGATTGGTGGGCCTCGTTTCCCTTCATCGTTGGCTACCGTGTCGCAACCGACCATCCTTCTCATCGGCGCGTCCGGCCTGCTCGGCCGTGCGGTTGCCGCCGCGCTGTCGCGCGAAGCGTCGCTGACGCTGGTCGCGACCATCCGGAACGCAGATACCGCCGGCGCCCGGCGGGTCGCGTTGCCGCCGGAACACACCGCCCGTCTCGACGTTCTGGACCAGCCCGCGCTCGAACGGCTGTTCGATGCGCGGCGGCCGTCCGCCGTGATCGTTTGCGCGGCCGAGCGTCGTCCGGACGTATGCGAGAACGACCCGGCCGCCGCGCGTGCGATCAACGTCGACGCGCCGGCGCGCATCGGCGCGCTCGCCGCGCGCTACGGCGCATGGACGCTCGGCATCTCGACCGACTACGTGTTCGACGGCCGGGCCGCGCCGTACCGCGAAGACGCCACGCCGAATCCGCTGAACGTGTACGGCCGCACGAAGCTCGACGGCGAGGCGGCGTTGCTCGCCGCGTCGCCGCTCGCGTGTGTGCTGCGGCTGCCGCTGCTGTACGGGCCGATCGTCGACTGGCGCGAGTCGGCGGTCACGAGCCTCGTGCCGGCGATCGTCGCGGCCGCGCAGCCGGGCGCCGAGCCGGCGCGCATGGATGCGTGGGCGATCCGCTATCCGACGTACACGCCGGACGTCGCGCAGGTCATCCGCGACCTGACGCTGCGCCATCTGGCCGGCGCGCCGGTCACCGGCATCCGTCATTGGTCGGCCGAGGAGCCGATGACGAAATACGATATCGCCCAACGGCTCGCGGCCGCGTTGGGGCGCCGCGCGGCGCTCGCGCCGATCCATGCGCCGACCGATGCCACGCCGCGCCCATACGATTGCCACCTCGATGCGTCGCGTGTGCGCGCGCTCGGCATCGACCATGCGACGCCGTTCGACGCCGGCTTGCGCGCCGTATTGGCCGACGCGCCGCCGCTGCCGTGAGCGTCGCGCCCCGCGATGTCGCGACGCCGCGACGTTCGGCGCCGGACCGCGCCGGACCGCGCCGGACCGCGCCGGACCGCGCCGCGCCGTCGCCGCGCAAAAGTCCTCAAACACCGAGCATGCACGCTGCTATCATTCGCGCCATGCCGTGCCCGTACGAGGCGCGGCGACCGGTGGCGAGGAGGTCGCCATCGACCGTTCGTCGCGCGTTCGAGCGCGGCGTACCGCGCGTCGCGTGCCGCGACCGCAGCGTTCGACGATGGCATAGCCGCCGGTGGACATCGCAGACCTTGCGGCTCCGGTCTGGCGATCCACATATCGCAATACGGATCGGCGGAACTTCACGGCCGGTTCGGCCATCGGAGGTTCTTTGAATAAAAACATGCCCAAAGAGGATGAATACATGACTCAGGCTCTGCAGGACCTCGAAGCACAACTTCGGGACCTGAACATCAAGCTGTCGGAAGCCAGGCAGAAAGAAAAGCAGGCCGCGCTCGCGGCATTCAGGGAGCAGGTTCAGTTGCTGGGTATCACGCAGCAGGAAGTGCTGAGCGCGCTCGGCTACATCGTGCAGCGAAAACGCAAGGCGCCTGCGAAGTACTACGATCCGACGACCGGCCGCTCGTGGTCGGGTCGCGGCCCGCGGCCGAAATGGCTCGAAGGCAAGGACCTCGACGCGCTGCTCGTCGATCGCGAAGCCAAAACCTGGTGGCCCGGCGACGATCAGGGCTGACGCCGCGCGGCGCCGGTCGCGCGCCGGCGCCGTCCGGCCCACGCGAGCCGCGGCTCGCATGCTTCATCCCTTGCCGTCGGCGTGCCGCCTGACAGCGCCGCCGCCGGCATCGACGTCGTTCAGTTTCGTCTTTCAGTTCCGACTTTCAGTTCCATTACCCGCGGTTGCCCGTTTCCGTTTCGGCGAGCCGGCAGCCGCGACCCTTTCCGTCCGCGCACGGTCACCGCGCCGTCGCGCGCGCGAACCGGCCTCAGACTGTCGCCCGGACCTTTGCGGCAGGACACCATGGCAGCCAACCTTGAACCTTCGTCGCTCGGCGACGCGGCGTCGCCGCGCGTCGAGGAGGCCGGGCGTTACGCGTGGAAGGCGCTCGCGGGCGCCGCGATCGGCTACGCGATGGACGGCTTCGATCTGCTGATCCTCGGCTTCATGCTGCCGGCGATCACGGCGGCGTTGCACTTGACGCCCGCGCAGGGCGGGGCGCTCGTCACGTGGACGCTGATCGGCGCGGTGGCGGGCGGCATTCTGTTCGGCGCCCTGAGCGACCGCTATGGCCGCGTGCGCGTGCTGACCTGGACGATCATGCTGTTCGCGATCTTCACCGGCCTTTGCGCATTCGCCCAGGGCTTTCGCGACCTGCTCGTCTACCGGACCATCGCCGGCATCGGCCTGGGCGGCGAGTTCGGGATCGGCATGGCGCTCGCGGCCGAAGCGTGGCCGGCCGCCAAACGCGCGCGCGTGTCGTGCTACGTGGCGCTCGGCTGGCAGGCCGGCGTACTGCTGGCGGCGCTGCTGACGCCGCTGCTGCTGGGCCATATCGGCTGGCGCGGAATGTTCGCGCTCGGCGTGGTGCCCGCCTTGCTCGCATGGGCGCTGCGCAACCGGCTGCACGAGCCCGTAGCGTTCGTGCAGCGTGCTACGCAGCCGCGCACCAACGCGTTCCGCATGCTCGTCGCCGACGCGCGCACCGCGCGCACGAGCGTCGGCATCGCGATCCTGTGCTCGGTCCAGAACTTCGGCTACTACGGCATCATGATCTGGCTGCCGACCTTCCTGTCGAAGCAGATGGGCTTTTCGCTGACGAAGTCCGGCCTGTGGACGGCGGTCACCGTCGTCGGGATGATGATCGGCGTCTGGACCTTCGGGCAGTTCGCCGATCGCATCGGCCGCAAGCCGACGTTCCTGCTGTACCAGCTCGGCGCGGTCGCGACCGTCATCGCGTACGCCCGGCTGTCCGACCCGACGACGATGCTGTGGGCCGGCGCGCTGATGGGCATGTTCGTGAACGGGATGGTCGGCGGCTACGGCACGCTGATGTCCGAAGGCTATCCGACCGCCGCGCGCGCCACCGCGCAGAACGTGCTGTGGAACATCGGCCGCGCGGTCGGCGGCTTCGGGCCGGTGGCGGTCGGCGCACTCGCCGCGCACTACTCGTTTCAGACGGCCATCGCGCTGCTCGCCGGCCTCTATGTGCTCGACATGGCCGCGACGCTGTTCCTGATCCCCGAACTCAACGGCGTCGAACTCGAATGACGCACGCGCCATCGCGCGTTGCGTTGCGCGTGGTCGCATGATGCGCTGAACTGCGCGCGGTCACGCGCTGCGCGTCAGGCGTCGCCGTCCGCATCCGCGCGTGCGCGCGGCGTGCTGCCGGTCCAGCGCCGGTACGCATGCCGGAAGCTGCGCGGTTCGCTGTAGCCGAGCCGCTCTGCGATGGCCGCCACGCTGAGCGTCGGCTCGTCGAGCAGGCGCACCGCCTCCTGATGGCGCACGTCGTCGAGCAGCGACTGGAACGTGATGCCGTCCTTGTCGAGTCGGCGCCGCAATGTGCGCTCGGTCACGTACAGCGCATCCGCGAGCGACGTCATCGACTTGAAGCGCGTGAGGTCGCGCGCCATCAACGCCTTCGCGCGATCGGCGAAGCGCGTGCCGAGCGATGCGGCCCACTGCTGCTCGAGCGCTTCGCACTGCTGATGCAGCGCATTGAAGCTGACTTCGTTCGCGAGCCGCGGCGCTTCCGAGCCGTCCACGCTCGTGAACACGAGGCGGTTTTCGCCTGCGCCGAACGCGACCGGACAGCGGAAGTGGCGCGCGTAGTCCGCGGCGTTGCGCGGCGTGCGGCGCGCGAGATGCAGCTGCGCGGGCCATACCGGCTTGCCGACTAGATCGGACACGATCAGCCGCAGGCTCGACAGGCACATGTCG
The DNA here is from genome assembly GCF_004368385.1 of Burkholderia sp. B10. Taxonomy (NCBI): domain Bacteria; kingdom Pseudomonadati; phylum Pseudomonadota; class Betaproteobacteria; order Burkholderiales; family Burkholderiaceae; genus Burkholderia; species Burkholderia sp. B10. Next base: position 4,106 of record NZ_PQMX01000141.1, read on the forward strand.
GTCTGAAACACCTCGATGTCGGGTTCGCCGTTGTACCGCTCGATCGTCACGCTCATTCCGTCCGCATGCGTGTGCCCGCGCACGTCGAAATACAGCCCCATGAACAGCGGAAACCGGCCCATGCAGCCGAATGCCTGCATCACTGAGCCGCTGATCAGCATCGCGTAGCCGGCGAGGCCGAGCGTCGACACATGGAGCCGCGCGCCGATCGCGAGACCGATCGACGGCAGGCCACTGCAGCGCAGCAGGTTACGGAAGCAACGCTGCTCCTGGCCGCGATTCACGTGCAGATTCGGCGACGCGACTTCGGCCGCGCCGAGGCCCGTGCCGTCGAGCACCGCGGCGATGTCGAGATGCCGGACGCGGCATTCGTCGAGCGTGACCGCGATCGCGTGCACGGTGGCGGGGATGTCGTCCTGGCTGGCGGCCGAACGCAGGCCGCGCTCGGCGCGGCGTCGATGTCGATGGGACTGGCTGTCCATGGTGCGGGGGCGGCGACGGGTTCGCATAGAAGATAGCGGGAATGCCCGCGAAACGCCAGAGCGCTGCGCGGCCCGCAATGGGCCGTTGCCACGCGTCCGGAAATATCCCCCGAATACGTCCGCTTTTCTCATTCGTGGTCGAGTTTTTGGCGCACCACACTCGTTTCCGAATCGCGCAATGCCTGCGATGCCGCATTGCCGACGACACGTGTGTTGAGGTCATGAACGACAGCCAAGTGAGGACACCATGGAAGACACCGGGACAGCGCAGCATGCGCGCAGCGCAGTGACGGACGACGTGCGAGCGCACGCGAACGGGCACGCCGACACCGACACCGACGCCGGCCCGCCCGGCC
>NZ_PQMX01000142.1:0-4942 GCF_004368385.1 Burkholderia sp. B10
GTGGGCGACCGTGTTCGGGGACGCAAAGATGACGACGGCGCTGCTGGACCGCGTCACCCATCACTGCCACATCGTCGAAACGGGCAATGAATCCTGGCGCTTCAAGTCCAGTTCTGCCAAGGCGAAGACAACCAGAAAGAGAGCAGCAAAAGCAGCAGGCAGTGAGGAGTTATCCACACCGGAATAGATGTACTACGCTGTCTCGGGGTGGGTCAGATTTAGATGAAAACGGTGGGTCAAGATTCGGTGAAAATCAACAGGCTTTGCCTTCAAAGCTCATGCGTTCGCGCTGTTGTTCAAGGTTATCGCGAGCAAGGGGTATGAGGACATCAAGGCGACTGGCGAATTGATCGCCAATTCGGACCTGGACTGGACACTGGTACGCATTCCGAACCTAAAGGATGGTCCCGCCGATGGCCGCGTGGATGTGGGTTGGTATGGAAAAACCAGACTCGGCACGAAGCTCTCCAGAGGCAACGTTGCGAAGTTCCTGGTCGACCAGGTGACCGACAGGAAGTTCGTGCGTGCCGCGCCAGGCATCGCTAACCATTGACGCAATAACGTTTCGACACGGTTCACGCCATGAGCGGATTCACCAATGCTGATGTACCCGATCAATCGGGCAAGACCTTTATCGTCACCGGCGCCAACACCGGCATAGGCCTTGAAATAGCGAGTACGTTGGCGGCACGGCGAGCCAGGGTGCTTCTCGCGCGCCGCGACGAGGCAAAGGCGGAAGCTGCTATTAGCCGGATTCGTCTGAAGACTCCTGAAGCGAATCTCGCATTCCTGCCGCTTGACCTCGCAGACCTGACGAGCGTGCGGAACGCAGCAAAACTGGTCGAAAAGGAACCGCGCGTCGACGTGCTCATCAATAATGCGGGCGTGCAAGGGCCGAAGCTGAAGCGCACGGTGCAAGGCTTCGAGCTGACATTCGGCGTCAATCATCTTGGTTGCTTTGCGTTCACCGTGCTCATGTTGCCCAGGCTCACGGAAACATCTGGGTCGCGCATCGTTGTCACGAGCAGTGGTCTGCACAAGAGCGCGAAGATCGAATGGGACGATCTTAATGCGGAGAAGAGTTACAAGTGGATGCCTCGCTATGCAGCCAGCAAGCTTGCGAATCTGCTTTTTGTCTTTGAGCTGGATCGGCGACTGCGGGCGGCGGGGATAGCGGTTACGGCTTTGGCCTGCCACCCGGGTCTTGCTGGAACCAACCTTGCGCGCGATAGCTGGTGGGGCAACATCGCAATGTCATTGATCGGCCTGTTTTTCAACACGCCGGCTCAGGGCGCGTGGGGCGCATTGCAAGCGGCGACCGGACAAATAAAGTCCGGCGGCTATTACGGGCCGACGAAAACTTCCGAATTGCGAGGTCCCTCTGGTGAATGCACTCCGTCTCAGGACGCGCGGAATCCAGAACTCGCAAAACGACTGTGGGACGTATCGGTTCAACTGACCAGAATCGATGTCGAGCTACCTTCAAATGCATAGCGTGCAGATCAGACCGCCAGAACATGGTTATGCAAATAGCCCTCTATACTGAAATCACATGCGCGTGGTGCATCGTCGGGCATCATTGTCTCGACAAAGTGCTGGCGGAGCGTTTTCCCGACCTGGTCGTTGATATCCGGCAGCATCCCGTTCTGCTGCTGCCCGATGCGTCGGCAGGTGGCCTCTATATTCCCGACTTGCTGCGTTCGCGCTACGGCATAACCGATCCGAAGGTGGCCTTTGCTCGCCCCGAGGGAGAAGCTCGCGCTTCGGACTTCTCCCTGGATTTTGGCCGCCAGCTCTGGGCCTATCCGACTCAAGCTGCTCATGCCGTGATTCTGGCAGCCGCTGGTCGTGACACGCAGCACAGGCTCGCCGTTGTAATCACTGACGCTTACTTCATCGAAGCGAAGAATATTTCCGACGCGGATGTATTGGCCGACATCGCAGCCGACTACGGTTTCGACCGCGACCAGGCGCGTGCCATCGCACTTGATCCTGAACAGCACCGCCGCGTCGAGCAGGAAGCGGCCAGGTCGGCCGGTGCCCGTGTCCGTTCGGTTCCTCACTTTGTCTTTGGGGAAAGCATTGCCATCAATGGGGGACGCGGCGAAGACGAGATTGCTGCGGCAATACGAGCGGCTTCCGGTGCAAACTCATCTCTGATGCGGCTTCCTCGCATCCAATGACTCGGAGCTCGGTGTACGTCAAGTCGATAAGGTTCTGCGGCGCTGTTGACAGTGTTGGCCGATGCCCGACCAAAAAGACCGGTGGTCGGATGCCTGCAGTACCTCAAGAAGCGACAAAGGGAGCGCGATCTTACGACCGACCGTTCCGGGTCGACCTGCGCTGGTCGCACTTTGTAGGGTGGTGGCCGGCCGCGTTCGGCCAAGGCTGTGTGAAAACGCATGCTGAACATGGTTTCCTCACAGATCGACCCTTCAGATCGCGCTGTATTGGCTTGGCAGCAACTCGGGAAGGGTAAAGCGACACTCAAAAACCGGGTCCTTTCGCGTTTTAACACAGCCTCGGCCATGACGCGCCATTTGCTATCGGTGTGACGTGGTCGTTAGAGCGATCACTCTGCCCCTGAAAGCAGACCTCCCGCTTGGACGCGATGTTCGCATCCGTCGTAGTTGCGAGTGTAACGTCAGACACTATCTCGTCTGTGGTAAAACCCAAGGGGAAAGTTTATAAATGAGAATCGGTTTCTTTCTTATTCTGATGTTACCGATTGAATGTTGAACTCGGTTGGCTTGGCCAGACTTGTTGGCATCACAGGGGGCATCTTGCTCCAAGGACGGAGCGATCTCCATCCTGCGACAAACTTTCGACATTCAATACGCGACGCGATCATTCACCATTGCGGAGCGCTAAACTTCGCGCTTACTAAGCCGTTATAGATCCTGCTGACTTCGCTGTTTTCGATCTCATAGAATAACGGTTTTGTATGCTCACAACCGATTCCGACGATGATGCGGTTGCGTCCGCCGGCTCTGCCGCTGGCGAAGTTTCACCTCTGCTGGCGAGTCCCGAATGCGAGGCAGTGACCCGTCTGGCGCGGGCGCACTTCGGCGTCGTCACTGCGCTGGTCACGTTGTCCGCCCCGGAAGGGCAGCGGTTGCAAGCCGTCGATGGCGTATTTCCCCATGCGATTCCGCCTGACCTGTTCGCTAAACGTATCAACGTTGAGAAGGAATCCGAGAAGGTAGTCGTCGTCCCCGATACGCACGACGACTCGCGCTTTTTTTTCGAAGATCGCGGCGTTACTGCAAAATTGCCGCGCTTCTTTGCCGCGTGCGCACTTACTGCCAGCGACGGCCGCCATCTCGGCGCCCTGTGCCTGCTGGATGACGCGTTTCGCACGCTCGACGAAGGGCAACGTGCCTTTCTGCACGAACTGGCGACGATAGCCGCGCAATCGGTTGCCCGAGGTCAAGTGGAAGCTGAACTGCGCGGCCGTGCGGCTGAACTGCAGGCCGAAAAGGATCTGATTACGCTTGCACTTATCGGAAGTGGGACCGGTGTTTGGGACCGCGATGTCACCACGGGTGAAATTCGCTATTCGCCGGAATGGAAGGCGATACTCGGCTATGAGTCGCATGAAATCAGCAACCGGATTGAAGACGCCTACCTCCGTTTGCATCCCGACGAGCGGGAGTATGTCAAGGAGACGATGCAGGCTCATTTCGAAAACAGGACGGACCGCTATGAAATCGAGCACCGCATCCGTTGCAAGGATGGCACCTACAAGTGGATCTGCAGCCGCGGTAAGGTAGTCAGCCGCAATGGCGACGGCCGTGCGCTGCGTATGGTCGGCACGACCACAGACATTACCGGTTTGCGCGATATGGCCACGCAGTTGCAGGAGACCATTAGCCTGATCACCAACCTGACGAACGAAGTGCCGGGCCTCGTCTTTCAATACCGGCAAACGGCTGATGGGCGTGGTGTCTTCGCATACGCGAGTGATGGCGTAAGACAGATATACGAAGTGACGCCTGAACAGGTCGTTCGCAGTGCGGACGTAGTCGAAGCGCGAATTGATCCACGCGACGTCGCCGGATATCGGCAGTCGCTGCTCGAATCGGCGGCGAACCTGACGCCGTGGCGCTTCGAATACAGGGTAAGATTGCCGCAGCAGGGCATTCGCTGGCGGCAGAGCGACGCTCGGCCACAACGTATGGCTGATGGCAGCACGTTATGGCACGGATTTGTTACGGATACAACCGAGCGCAAGCGTATTGAGGCAGAACTGCATGAACTGGCAACGGTCGACCACCTGACTCAGTTGGCCAATCGGCGCCACTTCATGACACAAGGCGAAGCGGAACTTGTCCGGATCCGGCGCGCCGAGAGTCGCATTGCTGCGGTGCTTATGCTTGACCTCGATAATTTCAAGGCGCTCAACGATCGCTGGGGACACGCGCTCGGCGACCGCGCACTTAGACACTTCGCCGGGCTGCTGCGATCAGAGGCGCGCGCAGGCGACATCGTAGGGAGGATTGGCGGCGAAGAATTCGCGGCCGTTCTGCCGGACAGCGGCACCGAGGAAGCGATCGCATTCGGGCTGCGCGTGCAGCGTCGTGCCGCTGAAACACCTCTGGTTCTGGGCGAACAGCACGTCGCACTGACCGTCAGCATCGGCGTCGACAGGATGTATGCGACGGATGTCGGCGTCGATCAGGCACTCACTCGATGTGACAAGGCGCTATATCTCGCGAAGGAGCGCGGCCGCAACAGGGTCGAGCTCTATCGCGAATGACTGCGCAGCTTCGCGTTCGCGGCCATTGCGCTCTCTGACGTAAAGGCATTCCAAGGTGAACCGCACCGGGAATCGTGGAGGCCGGTTGGTTTAAGTTAATGCAGGCACTTCAGCAGCATTTCTGAGTTGCCTGTAGTAGTTTGCCTCAGCCTCGGCGGGCGGGATATAGCCGAGCGGTTCCAT
>NZ_PQMX01000143.1:0-4796 GCF_004368385.1 Burkholderia sp. B10
GTGCTGCGGCGCGCTAGAGAACATCGGCACGCGCGGCCAGCCGGCCGCGCACGAAAGACCACTACTTCGACAAACTCAGATTCTTCGACAGCACCGCGCCGCTTGCGGGGTTCACCAGCGAAATCGTGTCGATATCCAGGTACAGCCGCGACGTGTGGGTCGTGATGTCGGTCGGCTCGTCGTCGGTCGGCTCCGCGTGCTCGACGTGTTCGGTCAGATACGGTTGCACCAGCCGGCCCGACAGCGCGATCGCGAATTCGCCGTGCGTTTGCGCGTACGCGGCGGACGAAAGCCGCACGCGCCCGCGCACGGTGGTCTTCCCGCCTTTGCCGGGATCGAGCTCGATGATGTCGATCCGCTGGATATAGCCTTTCGCTTTAGCCTCGGCGGCGATCACCAGCCCGCGCCCGCGCGGCCCCGTGATGGCCTTCCTGAGCAGGATGCCGGTGCGGCCTTCGCCATCGGCGTTGACCATGTCGACGTCCACCGTCAGCAGACGCTGCTGCCTCTGATACCGCAGCCCATACGTGGCCGGCACGAGGAACGTCACCTTGCGATCCAGGCCGATCGCGGCCAGCTCGGGGTTCGCGCGATGCTTGTCGCCGCCCGGGATCAGGCGGCGGACGCGATCGCCCAGCGACGCCGGCGTGCTCGCGAGATGCCGCTGCGCGAGCGCGTCGCGGATCGCAACGGGATCGTCGCCGACGATACGCGCCGTGGCCGACGGCTCGCGCGCGCCGGCCGGCGAGGCGTGTGCCGCGTGTGCCGCGTGTGGCGGGCGCGCCGGCTCGACGACGCGCTCGGCCGCCGCATGTGTCGCGGTCGGGGCCAGCATCAGCGCCGCCATCGGCACGCACAGCACCCGCAGCAGATCCAGACGACCCAACATGGAATTCCGGTGAAACACGACAAGCTCCCGATTGTGTGGCGAAACGCTCGGCCGGGCGGCGGTGGCCGACCGGCAACGCGACCGTAGCGCGCAGACTACGCGAATCGACGACGCGCGAACAGCGCCCCGACGTGCATGATGCAACGGCTTCCCGTTGCGCGTCGCGAAGCCGCCGCTGCCCCGTCACGCATGCCCGTCGTCGCGCCGATATTCGGCCGGCGCCTTGCCGACCAGCTTGCGAAAATCGCGCGTGAAATGCGCCTGGTCGAAATACCCGAGCGAATGGGCGAGTTCCGCGAGATCGACCGGCTCGCCGCCCGCGAGCCGGTCCGCCGCCTCGTGCAGGCGATAACGACAAATCACCCATTTCGGCGTCACGCCCACGTAGCTGGAAAAGAGCTGCTGCAGCGTGCGCTCGCTCAACCCCGCACGCTCGGCGAGATCGCGCACCTGCGTGAGCGCCGCGTCCTGCTGCAGCAACCGCAGAATCGCATCGATGCGCTCGACCTGCGGATCGGCCGGCGGTAGCACGCGCAACAGCAGCGCCTCCGCGGCGGCAACCATCGCCGCATCGTCGCCGGCGCCGAGCACGGCGTTCTCGGCGTCGGCCTCGTCGAGCCCGAGCGTCGACACCGGCAACACCTTGTCCGTCATCAGGTGCACCGGCTTGCCGAAGAACGCGCGGAACGCGCCCGGCCGGAACCGCAGCCCGAGCACGCGTCCCGCGCCGACGAGCGTCGTCTCGAACGCGCCGGACACCACGCCGAAGATGCCCGTGCGCCGGCGATCGAACACGAGATTCACGCACGGATACGGCAGCGTGCGCTGCACGTGCGGCGGCTGATCGCGCAAGTCCCACTCGACGATCCAGTGGTGGTCCAGCACGCCGGCGAGTTCGGCGCGCGGATAGTAGCGATTCAGGCGGAAGCGCTGATTGAGGGCTTTCGGGCCGACGACGCCTTTCGGCGTGTCGGTCACGTGACGCAAGGCGGTCATGGCGACGAACCGTTGGGGTGACCGCGCGATGATGCACCGCCACGGCGGGTTTTTCCAATACGGCGCCGCGCGATCGGCCTACATTGAGCGCTTGTCCCATCCCCCACCGGAGCCCGCGATGCCGCACGACCGCCACCTGACCCTCTATCACTCGCCGCGCAGCCGGTCGGCCGGCGCACGCATGCTGCTCGAAGAGCTCGGCGCCGACTATGAGATCCACGCGTTCGACCTGTCCGCCGGCAAGCAGCACGAACCCGAGTTCCTTCGCCTCAACCCGCTGGGCAAGGTGCCCACGCTGCGCCACGGCGACGTGATCGTCACCGAACAGACGGCCGTCTATCTGTACGCGGCCGAGCTGTATCCGGAAGCCGGCCTGTCGCCGGCGCCCGGCGAGGCGCTGCGCGGCCCGTATCTGCGCTGGATGGCGTTCTACGGTTCGTGCTTCGAGCCGGCCATCGTCGACCGCTCGATGAACCGCGCGCCGGCCGCGTATTCGACGTCGCCGTATGGCGACTTCGACACCGTCGTCGCCGCGATCGGCGCGCAACTGGCCGGCGGCCCGTATCTGCTCGGCGAGCGGTTTACCGCAGCCGACGTGCTGTGCGGCTCGGCGCTGAGCTGGACCACGATGTTCAAGCTGATGCCGGAAACGCCGCCCGTGCGCGCGTATATCGACCGCGTGCTGGCCCGCCCGGCGATCCAGCGCGCGCAGGCCGCAGATGCGGCGCTCGCGGCCGAACAGGATCGGGCGAAGGCGGCAGCCGCGGACGGCCGGTAGCGCGGCGGCGGGCGCGATCGTCGCGGGATGCGCCGCATGCGACGGTCCGTCCGCCGAACCCGCAAGAAAATAAATTCGCCATATTCGATAACGATAAAACGTTATTCCACATCGTTCTGAATCCACGGCTGAATTTGGATCCTTTTTCCCCGCTCACCCTCGTATCATTTCCTCCGTCACGAAAAGAACGAGCCGATCAGCACATGAGCGATACCACCCCGCTGCACTACCTCGACTACGCCGCCACCACGCCCGCCGATCCGCGCGTGATCGAAGCGATGATGGCCTGCCTCGGCGCCGACGGCATCTTCGGCAACCCGGCGTCGAGCTCGCACGCCGCCGGCCGGCTGGCGAAGCAGAAGGTCGAGCACGCACGCGCCCAGGTCGCGGCGCTGATCGGCGCGGACGCCGACGAGATCGTCTGGACCTCGGGCGCGACCGAATCGAACAACCTCGCGCTGAAGGGCTACGCGGAAACCGCGACCGGCAAGCGCCACCTGATCACGAGCCGCCTCGAACACAAGGCGATCCTCGACACGACGGCGAACCTGTCGAAGCACGGAATGACGGTCACCTATCTGTCGCCGAACGCCGACGGCGAAATCACCGCCGACGCCGTAGCCGCGGCACTCAGCGCCGATACGGGGCTCGTGTCGCTGATGCTCGTCAACAACGAGCTGGGCACGCTGACCGACATCGGCGCGATCTCGCGCATCGTCCACGCGGCCGGCGCGCTGTTGCACGTCGACGCCGCGCAGGCGCTCGGCAAGACGCCGATCGACGTGCGCGCGCTCGGCATCGACCTGCTGTCGATGTCCGCGCACAAGGTATATGGCCCGAAAGGGATCGGCGCGCTGTTCGTCCGCCGCGACATCGCGGATCGCATCGCGCCGCAGATCCACGGCGGCGGACACGAGCGCGGCCTGCGTTCGGGCACGCTCGCGACGCATCAGATCGTCGGGATGGGCGTCGCGTGTGAATTGGCCGCCGACAAGCTCGAGCGCGAAGCCGCACGGATCGCGGCGCTCAGCGCACGCGTGAAGGACGCGCTGCTCGCGCTCGGCGACATCACGCACAACGCGGCAGCGGCGCGCCGCATTCCGCACACGATGAGCTTCACCGTCGACGTGCCGGGCTTCTTCCCGTTCATGCTCGGCGATGCGCTCGCGGTGTCGTCGACGTCCGCGTGCAACTCGACGAGCGGTGCGCCGTCGCACGTGCTGATCGCGATCGGCCTCGATGCCGCCGCCGCGAGCCGCACGGTGCGCATCAGCTTCGGCCGCTTCTCGACGGAACAGGACGCCGAGTTCGCGATCGCGTGTTTCGCTCGCGCGCTCGAACAATGCCGGGCCGCGGCCGCGACCGGCTTCACCGCGTCGCGGCAGATCACGCCGGCCGAGCTGACGGCGATTCGTCATGCGGGCTTCCGTGCGGTGATCTGCAACCGGCCGGACGGCGAAAGCGCCGACCAGCCGGCATTCGACGAGATCGCCGCCGCGGCGCGTGAACTCGGGCTCGATGCGCGCTATCTGCCGGTCGAGCGCGACGGGATCGGCGATGCGCAGGTCGACGCGTTCGGCGCGCTGGTCGATGCGCTGCCGAAGCCGGTGCTCGCGTATTGTCGAAGCGGCAGCCGCTCCGCGCTGCTGTGGAACCGGCTGACCGAGCGCCGCGCGGTCACGGTTTGAACGCGGCCGCGCGGGCCGTGTAATGCGGCCCGCGCATTCGCGCTCGCGGTGTCACCCCAACCGGCGTCCCCGACACACCGGAACGCGCATCACCCGTAGACCGGGAAACGCTTGGTCAGCTCGGCCACTTGCGCGCGCACGCGCTCGAGCGTCGCCGCATCTTCCGGGTTCTCCAGCACGTCCGCGATCAGGTTGCCCACCTGCTCCGCTTCCGCCGGACCGAAGCCGCGCGTCGTCATCGCCGGCGAGCCCAGCCGCACGCCGCTCGTCACGAACGGCTTTTCCGGATCGTTCGGAATCGCGTTCTTGTTCACCGTGATGTGCGCCGCACCCAGCGCCGCTTCCGCCGCCTTGCCCGTGATGTGCTTCGCTCGCAGGTCCACCAGCATCACGTGGCTTTCCGTGCGGCCCGACACGATCCGCAGCCCGCGCTTCACCAGCGTCT
>NZ_PQMX01000144.1:0-4696 GCF_004368385.1 Burkholderia sp. B10
AGCACGTCGGCAGCGAATATGGGCGCGTCACCGCCAGCATCGGCATGGCGAGCTCGACGCCCGGTCAGGATGGAGACCCGGGTGCGCTGATCAAGGCGGCCGACGAGGCGCTGTACTACGCGAAGGCAACCGGCCGGAACAAGGTCTCGACCTTTCCCGTCGATGGATATGCGACCCTCAGACCGGCAGCTGTTGAAGTTCGCAGATGCTGCTAATGGTGTCCGTTTGAGCACTGATCGTGTCCAGTGAATCCGCTAATGCGGGGCGACGAACGTCAAATTGAGGAAGTGAGTGAGCAGCGGCCGGTCGCGGGCGACGTATTTCTTCGACACTCGCCGAATTCCAAACGATGGTGTTGAAGCGCGACATAGGCGTGCGCCACGGCTCAATATCGACAGTCTCCCCACGCTGGAAAACAGGCATTAAAGTCGCGCCCCCATCCTTTGGAGGAGAGGCATATTGTTGCGCACGCACCCAAGTTGTTGATCATCGGTTACGTGCACGCCCTGCTCTCGTCACGAGCGACTTTCCTCATTATGCCGGTCGGGAGCCACATCTGGCATCGCAAGATCTCGAAGGCGCATTAGCAAAATCTTCGCACATAGATCCACCCTTTGTTGCATGAGCGCAACGCGTGCGGACACGAAAAGAGCATCGCTCTCGGCCTTTGCTGACGGCGCTGCCACGAGTTTAACCATTAGCGAGAGGCGGAGATGGGGCGATTTGTCGAAGGTGCAAACCGCGACGGCCGCCTGCGACACGTCCGCCGGCCTGCCGTGCGCGGTGTGCGGGCGGCGGCTGGCCTGAGCCGGAAGGCCACCCCGCACCTCGCCCTCCCCCGCTCGAGCACGCGCGCCCCGTCGTGGGTGCTCTTCGGTGCGACCTTCATCGTGGACGTCGACCATCGGCGCGGCGAGAGCACGCAACGGGTGACTCGCACGCTGCTGCCCATAGACCAAGCACCGCGAAGAGCCGCGTCACCTCCCTTACGCTGCCGTGACAGCGCGTCGGTTAATGTCACGTGTTGTGCGAAACCTCTGGTTGAGCGGACAATCGGACCGTAGTGATAAGAGGAATTTTCACGATCCTGCGAGAATGTCCGGGAATGACGGGATTGGGGCTCTCGTCTTTCCGGCTGCATATTGATAGCGCTAAGTCTAGATTCGTCCGAAACGCCTTTTTGATGCAGGAGTCCGTCGACCATCCAAGCGGTTCAAATCGGTGCGCAGTGCCCCTACCCTAGTCCCTTGCAGGTTCGTGCGTGCTGATTGAGTTTCCCGCCTATCTGGTATGTGAGCACTCGATGCCCCACGTCCCAGCCCGCCGACTTGTTCTTTCGATTCTCAGGAATCTGCCTTAGATCACCACACCCTCGCGGGACTATACTTTGCGTGTTGTAGTCGACAGCTCGCCTAACACCCATGGGCAATTTGCCCACTGTTAATTTTCTAAGAGGTTATCCCCGCACACTTATGGCTACCTATCTCGAACTTAAGGCTCAAGCAGAAGCGCTGTCACTCTAAGCGGAAGAAGCACGGCTTGCCGAACTGGACAGCATCATCACTACGATGCGTGAGCAGATCGCTGAATATGGCATTACGGTCGAGCAACTTTTCGGGCGACGCCGCGCGGTTGCCCCGAGCACGCGGGCACCGATCGCGCCGAAGTATCGCGATCCGAAGACCGGTGCGACCTGGAGCGGGCGCGGCAAGGCTCCCCATTGGATTGCGAGCGCGAAGAACCGCGAGCGCTTTTTGATCGAACAGTAAGCCGATACGCGGTTGGGCGCGATGTCGTCATCTTTACCCGACGGGACATACTGGGCGACATGTCGTGAGCGGACGATTTTTGCAGCGTCCGCAAACGGTCACGGCGACGTATTTCCGGGCGCAGAGATGATCGTGAAAGATGGATGGGCTACGTTCACCCGTGACGGCGTCGAAGTGTGGAACTGCAGCGCCCGCTATGGCGCTGCGCACTTCGACGTTCAGTCCGCTTAGGAAGACCTGCCGATGAGCCAGCTCGTTCAGATTGCGCCGGGTGTCGTGTTCTCCGCCGATGTCTTCGGGGCCGACTGGGCTCGCAAGTATCAAAAGACCAGCGAAATTCAAGTGCCAAACGGCCATGCGCAATCCGCACCTCGGCGGGGCCGGCCCGCGAAGGAAGCCGATCAGGCGATCCACGAAAGCACTTCGAGCCAGATGTCGTTGTTGTAGACGACGTTCGGTCAGCCGACCTGTGCCCGTCCGCTTCGCATAGAGAAGACCAAGCGGCGCTTGTTCATTGTTCGGCCAGCCGCTCGAGCTGGTCGAATTCACCAAAGAAATCCTGCTGCCCTGGAAGTGGCGCCGGCGGGCGACGTGCTGCTCGCGGCCGCGGATGGCCCGCTTTCTTCAACGTGCGCGCAATCGCATGAAGCTGCGCCCAAATCTGATCTGCTTCGGCGCTCGACAATGTGTCGGCCGCCACTTCGAGCGCACCAACGAGCCTCTCGAACTGTTCGGATGCGCTGGCCAGCACGGGGCGCACTTGATCGCGCGCCTTGGTTTCCCGATAGGCTGCGAGCCATCGCTCGAGCAGCTTCCGCTCGTCGCGGGACAAAGTGTCAAGCAGACCAGTCGGGACAGGTTCATCGGCACGAAACGTACCGATGACACATTCCCGCGCCCGCGCCCTGATGGAAGGCCGCTTTGGGGGCTCTACCCGAAGCAACTTGATGAAGCGCCCTTGTTCTCGAATGAGCATCGTTCGTCTCTGATTCCATGCGATCACACCAGAGCATAACAAAACGTAAGCGATCATTCTGCGGCGCCCATCAAGTGAAGGCGACGGCGCAAAGTACTCGGGTCCGCCTGGCTTTCACCCTCTCACGGCGTCTCGTTCAACCATTCTGTCAATCCTTCCCGCGCATTTAGCTCGACGAACGTCGGCCTTCCACGAAGTCGCTGTATGTAGCGCATGAGATTCGGCCACGATGTCGCTGGGCGTGGCATATTGCGCGTCCAGCGCATAAGCATGAGCGCCAGGAAGTCAGCGGTACTCAATTGGTTGCCGATCAGATACTGGCGGCCATCCCCGAGCAAACAATTTAGATGCTCCATGGCCCCTTCGATTTGCCCACGCGCAAACTCCTTCACGGCTGCGGCGTTTGACGGTTTGCCGTCGACTTCCGCATAGAACCAGCTTCGCATCGCCGGCAACAACGTGTTCGCAAGATAGATCATCGTCTCGAACCACTCGGAACGCACAGGTGAGTTCGGTTGCGGTGCAAGCCCCGACTCAGGATGTCGTTCAGCAAGGAGCATCAGCAATGCGGTCGATTCTCCTCGTGGTACGCCATCGATTACGAGAGTTGGCACGCGACCGGAGGAATTCAAGCGTAAATACTCAGGGTTGCGCTGTGCACCCGCGTCAAGGTCAACGAGCCTTGTTTCAAAGGGTACGCCCAGTTCAAGTAGCATCCAGTGCACCGCCATACTTGCCGCACCCGGTGTGTAATACAGAATGTAGGACATGGTCTGATTCCGGTTTAGGGTTGAGCTGCCGGCATTATGTTAGCAATGGAGGACGCCAGTTGATGCGGCAACTGTGCCTGTTGCGTTCTTCAATCTCGGGGAGTATTAGCTGAAACAGGCGTGTTCCAAGGAAGAAGTGTCGCATAGTCGTCAGCAGTGGCAGCGAGCGGCAACTTGGTGAACAGCGAGACCAGATAGCGATACGGTTCGACGCCGTTCGCCTTGCACGTCTCGACGAGGGAGTACAGGTTGGCACTGGCCTGCGCGCCGGCGACAGTATCGGAGAACAGCCAGCCCTTACGGCCGACGACGAACGGCCGGATCGCGTTCTCGCACAGGTTGTTCGAGATCGTTCAGTTGCCATTTTCGACGTATCGGACCAGCTTGAGCCACTGTCCGCTCATGTACTGCAATGCCTTGCCGAGCAGACTCGATGGCACGACGCCCGGCAGATGCTCGACCAGCATGCGCTCGATGATGGCGAGCACCCGGGCGCTGTACCGGGCGCGCAGCCGTTGCCGGCGTTCAGACTTCCACTTCGCGCTGCGCGCCTCGGCCGCGAACGGCTTGCCGATCAGCACGACGAAGCGCGTGGCCAGCAGATCCGGTGAGCGTGCTGCCTTCGGCACCGACTCCTCGGCCTTGATGAAGCCGCGGCGCACGTGTGCCCAGCACCCGAGATGCACGAGCTGGTGATCGTGGGCGATGCCGTTGTAGAGCTCGTACCCATCAGTCATCAGCACGGTGCCAGGCTGCACGCCAGCATAGAGCTTCTGTGCATGCTGGGCGCCGCGCCCCGGCGAGTACGAGAACATCCGTACTGGTGGCCCCGAGCCGTTGAACTGCGCCCACAGGTAACTCTTCGCCTGCGGCCTGCGTCCTGGCTCCTTCAGCACTTGGAACGTTGTCTCGTCGCCGTAGATCAGGTTCGATTCGAGCAGCGCGTCGCGCATCAGATTGATCACCGGTTGCGTGGCGAGCCCGACCCGGACCACGCTGGCGGCCAGCGTATTCGACGAGATGTCGCCGCCGAAGCGACGCAGCAGCGTGGCCTTGTTGGGCGCAAAGTAATAATGAGCCACTTCGCGCGAAGTAAATCTAAGCCACCTTTCAGTACAGTCAGCCTTTTGCGCGCAAAGGCTGGCGATGCTCCAGAAGGAACAGTGGATGCAAATCCATGT
>NZ_PQMX01000145.1:0-4260 GCF_004368385.1 Burkholderia sp. B10
GGCCGGGGCGATGGGGCGGTGGCTGCCTGCCGAATAGAAGCGATAGATGCCCTTGCCGGCCGACTTCGCGTCGTACAGCGCGCTGTCGGCCTGCCGGATCAGCTCGTCCGGGTTGCCGTGGCCGTCGTCGAGGGCGATGCCGATGCTGATCCCGAGGCTGACGGTCACGCCGACCGACAGCGTGTAGGGCGCCGAGATCTGGCCGATGATCCGCGTGGCGAGGAGCGAGCTTTCGTGCATCGTGGTGTCGTCGAGCGCGACGATGAACTCGTCGCCGCCCACGCGCGCCGCCAGCGCGCCGGGCGGCAGTGCGCGCGCGAGCCGCTCGGCGACCTGCATCAGCACTTCGTCGCCGGCCTGATGGCCGCAGCGGTCGTTGATCGACTTGAAGCCGTCCAGGTCGAGATACATGACCGCGAGCGCGGGACTCGGCAGGCGCGGCCGCTGCGAGAGCATCCGCTTCAGGGCCGCATGCAGTTCGTGACGGTTCGGCAAACCGGTCAGCGCATCGTGTCGCGCGAGGTGCCGGATATGCTGCTCGGTCTGGCGGCGGGCGGTGACGTCCTCGACGATGATCACCGCATTGCCGTCCGGCACACGATGGCGCGTGAGCTCGAGCTGGCGGCCGTCGGCAAGCTCGATGTCGAGCGGCACCGGCTCGTCGTGGCTCAGCCAGACGTCGCATTGCGCCGCGAGGCCGGCGCCGTCGGAATCGGTCGACGCGTTCGCGCCGAGCGCCGCGATCACGTCGGGCAGCGGCGTGTCGAGCATGATCTCGCGCGGCGAGCCGAACAGCTGCGCGGTGCGCCGGTTCGCGACGATCACGTGGCTGTCGCCGTCGATCATGCACAGGCCGTGCGGCATGTAGGTGAGCGCCGCGTCGAAGCGCGTGACGAGCTCGGCGTTGCGCTGACGCGCCGCGATCAGCGCGACCAGCACGCGGTAATGGCGTTGCACGACCGTGCGCATGGCGGCGAGATAGATCGCGAGCGGCGGCAGCAGCAGCCACGCGCCGGGCCGCTCGACCAGCAGCGCGCCGATGGCGATCGGCACGACGCCGAGCGTGACCTGCGTCATCGCGAGCCGCGGCAGCGCCGAATTGCGCGATGCGATCCCGCCGAACACGCCCCCCGCGACCATCACGGACAGCGTGCCGAGTTCGATGTCGGGCGAATCGAGGCAGCCCATGACGCCGAGGCCGAGCACGAAGCACGCGGCGAGCGACACCGGCGCATAGCGCAGCGCCCAGTATTCGGGGCGGCCTTCGCCGGCGGCGTCGTGCACGACATAGGCGCGGGCAATGGCGAGCCGCGCGGCGAGCAGGCCGACGTCGACGCACAGCCAGATCAGACACCAGAGTTGCTGCAGCCGGATCAGGGCGATCGCCGCGACGAAGCCGCTCGCGATGCCGGACAACGCCATTGGGCGGACGTCTTCGAACAGCGTGACGAGCATCGACGGGCGCAGCGCAGCCGTCACGTGGTGATTGCCGCTGGGCGGCGTGGAGAGAACGGCGTTCAGCAGGCGGGCCTTGACTGCCATGGTTGTTTTTGACCTGGACACGAGGCGGTTTCCAACCGGTCGCCGGCGCGCGGCAGAGGGTGGGATGACCGGTGAGTCGGATGCGACGACATTACCATGAAACATCGCGCGTGCGAGCCTCGCGGATTCCCCGGTGCGGCGCCGCGGTTATGGCGCGTGGGACGCTCCGGACGACGGCTCGCGACTGGTCGTCGCGCCCTGCGGCGAGGCCGTCATCAGGATTTCAATAAGTATTTCATGTGGAAGGCGCGCCAGGGCTTATATCCGAACGATGTCGGGTGCGGGCCGTGCCGCGCTTCGGTTCGCGGGCGGGGAAAGCGCGCGGCGGATGCCGAGCGTCGCGCGCGTGCTCGGCGGCGGTGATCTCGCTCGTCGTCTGGGAATCTGTATGCAGCTAGCGGCGCGCCCGCGGCGCCACACCGACCGACGTGAAGGCATTTATGCGGACGTGGGCTGAACGGGGCGCCGCTCGCGATGCGGCAGCGTTACGGCGGCGCCCGCGCACGACGCTCCGCCCGCAAACGGCCGACGATGCTTCAGTAGCTACCGCCTCCGCCTGTACCGCCTGCGCCGCCGTATCGGCTCATGCCGGAACCTTGCGCAGCGCCGCCGTCCGCCGACGTGCATCCGGTCGTCAGCAGCAGCGCCAACACCGCGATCAGCGCCGCGGTCGCTCGTGCCGGTTTCATCTCAGCCTCCTTTCGCTGCGCAGATCGCTTGACGAGCCATTTCGTACGAGCGCGCGCAACGCAACGGCAACACGTATCGCGAGCGCCGCTTATTCCATGCTTTTTGCATATCGGGTTCAGCGCGCGATCGTGCATGCGCGATCACGCGCACGGCTGCGGTCATCGGAGATTGATCGGGGCAAGCGCTGGTTCTTGGGTGGCGCGTCCCTGGGTGGAGAGGAGCGGATTGCTTTCCCTGGGCGCGCACGCGTCGTCACGCTTGACTGGCTTCACCCACATGACCGGCCGCGCGCCTCGTATTCGCGGCTGACGAGCCGCACGTGGCGCGTGCAGGTGCGCCGACGGCGATTGCGTCGCGCGGGAGATCGGGGAGGATGGTGGTAGGCGCATCGGGCGTCGAACGCGGGTGACGTAGACGCCGCGTCGGCCGCGGCGTCCAGCCGATCGGCGATAGACGAGATCGGCCCTGCGGTTCTGCGCCCACGACGCTTCGTCGTGGGCGAGCGCCAGCGGCTTTCCCGTAGCGAGGAAAAATGTCGCGGTGCGACCAGCTTCCCGGCCGCCCCAGCACGGGCAGCGCGGGAAGGTTCCAGTGCCGCGCATGACGCGCGGCAGCACGGCATCAGAACTTGTGGCGCAGCCCCAGCGCGACGACCACCTGGTTGCTGTTGGCCGACGGCGTCAGCGTCCAGACGGTGGCGTCGAACGCGTGATTGCCGTGGCCGCCGCTGACGCTTTGATAGACGCCTTCGAGATACGCATCGGTGCGCTTCGAGAACGCATAGTCGACTTGCGCGACGACCTGATTCCATTTCGGGCGCGTCTGGCCGGTGCGCGTGTCGAAACGCGCCATCGTGTACGTGTACGCGGCCGACAGGCTCAACGCGGACGTCGCCATATAGCGGCCGTCGACCGAGAAGTTGTCGAACACCAGCGACTCGCCCTTCAACGGCGTGATACCGCTGCCTTGCATCACGCCGGTCACGCCGTCGGTCGCCGAGTGCGACCATGCGGCGCCGACCGAGTGCGGGCCGAACGAATAGCGTCCGGCGAGTGCCCAGATCTGCTGGTTGCCGCCGGTGATCGTCGCCGAGCCGTCGATCGTGCTCAGCGCACCGTCGGGGTTCGGCGCATTGCGATCGCGGCTGATCTTCAGGTAGCCGGCGCCGAGCTTCAACGGCCCGTTTTCGTACGACACGCCCGCGCTCCACGCGGCGTTGTTCGAGAACTGGCCGGCGGCGTTGGAGAACGCGTACATCGCGCCGAACCTCAGCCCGCGATACGTCGGGCTCACGTACTTCACCGCATGGTTGATGCGCAGGTTGCGGTTCGAATCGTCGTTGTCGTACGGATGCACGGCCAGGTTGCCGCCCCAGCCCGGACCCGATGCGCCGAGCGGCGTGACGAAGTCGATGATCAGGTCGTACTGGCGGCCGAACGTCAGCGCGCCGGCCGAGTGCGAGCTCAGGCCGACCCACGCCTGGCGGCCGAACATGTCGACGCCTTTCTGCGACAGCTTGCCGTTCGTACCGGAGAAGCCGTTTTCGAGCGCGAATATCGCGGCCATCCCGCCGCCCAGATCCTCGCGGCCGCGCAGCCCCCAGCGCGATGCGTTCAATGCGCCGCTCGTCAGCCCGACGCTGCCGCTGCCGTGCGAGCCGGCGCCCCCTGCGCGCTGGCTGGTTGCGTAGGTGATCGACGTGTCGATCAGGCCGTACAGCGTCACGCTGCTCTGCGCGTTGGCGGAGGCCGGAAGGAAGCCGGCCATGCAGGCGACGACGGCCGTCCCCGCGGCCGTGCCCGCGCGGCGCGCGCGTTGGGTGGATTGCAGCGCGGCGATGCGAGCGCGGGCCTTTCGTTTGGTCGTGGAATGCATAGGAATATTTATCATTAGCGCGGCAGAACCGCCGTGCGGGCCGCGTCGGCCCCCCGGCCGACGAATCGAGCGGCAATTATTGGAGATCGCGCAACGGTCGATTAAGTCGCTGCACAGTAAAGGTCTTCTGCGAAATCGGGTGGAATCGATGGG
>NZ_PQMX01000146.1:0-4129 GCF_004368385.1 Burkholderia sp. B10
CTCATCGTATAGGAACGGCCTGCCCACCCGAAGTGCTCCCCAGTGCCCCATGTCCCGGATGGTCACACCATACGCTCAAACCGCTCGGCGCGGGAACGCGAGGCACCGGCTATATCATGCCGGTTACGAACGCCATTGAAAGTCTGAACATGCAGTTGCGCAAGATCATCAAGACTCGTGGTCACTTCCCGAATGACGAGGCCGCGATCAAGCTGCTCTGGCTGGCGCTGCGCAACGTGCTGGCCAAGACCGTGCGGGCCGCCTTCGACTGGAAATCAGCGATGAACCAGTTTGCTATCCTGTTTGGCGAGCGATTCACGCAGGCGCGCGGATAACGCGCTGTTCAACCGCCTCGCCCACAAAAATGCGGACAGGTTCCATCGGTGCACGATGCGTTACATAGCCCCGTTCAGTATGCCGGTCGAAGCACACCCCGACATGCTCACTGCCAGCATCAACAATACAACCCAACTCATCATGTTTCGGACCATCCCATTCTCCTTTGTTCAGACATCGATATACGACACCGACTGGGACGCTACAAGTTTCGGCGGCGGCGAGCACTGACAGATACAAAGATCGTCGCTCAATGCCGCCTCGCGCCCATCCGGCCCGGTGCTCGAAATCCTGGGACCGGTGCATTGAATCTTGCCGATGGTTTTGCAGACGGGACACCAGACCGGATCAAGTTCGCGCGACTGTTCACTGCCCGCGATCTGATCAGTGCTATCCCCGGCCTGGACAACTCCGCCAACCGTTGTCTTGTCACCCTTCACGATGTCGTATCGCTTCATTCGGCCCTCCACTCACACGGCACCTGGACGCAGCCGCAGACTGTTTAGCAACGTGTCCCACGTTTGCAGCGCCCCCGCCTCATCTACCGGCGATGTTGCCTCTTCCGGCTTCAAGTCGGGACTGCTCGCGCCAAGCAACATCTGAATTGCCGTATGTGGTTTCGCCAGCGTGCTTTCATCGCCCGGAGCAAGAAGATAAAAACGGTATGACGTAATATCGCCCTCCTTCAACTCGAACAACACTTCCTCTGCATCCATCCCCGCAACCGTGCGCTTGCCTTGCCGCAAGATTCGATAATGGCCGGGCAATCGATCCATCTGCGCGCGCAATTGCGGCAACGTCTTGGTCAACGGCTCTTTCTGATCCGTGTCCACCGCGTCACGCATCACAATCACCAACAACGCCGGCCGGCCTGGCATCAATGCGAACGACTGGCTAACTTCCTCAGTATAGGTTGACGAACCGGTGACGATTCCACCGTCGAAACAGAATCCCGATTCCGCAGGCACCGCCCAGTTATCGCGAGCCTTGATACGACGAATCGTGTCATTATAAATATCTTCCACCCTACCAATTGCAGACGACCCAATTCCACCAGTCGTATGAAAAAGCGTGCCCTTATCGTAGACGAATCCCTCGGTATTAAACGGCAACACAACTCCCTCAGTCGCAGCATCCTGGTACACGAACACCCGCGAATCTTTGACCGGAGAAAATGCCTTTTCAAGCCATGGATGATTCGTTTCTTTATTTTTATTTCCAGGGTCTATGCGTCGCTTATCGCGCAACTCCCTCTCCCGCGCCTCAACCCTAGTTTGATAATTTGCAAGCGAAACATTGTACGTGGTCTGCAACTTCTCGCCACGAAACTCATATCGCTGATTCGAAATTTCGCTCATCGCTGGCCGGTTGAACACGAAACGACCGATACACCACGGACGCGGTTTGGACAGCAAGGGATTAGTCATCGTCGGTTCCCCGGAAAACACAATCGAACAGGCGCACGCACCCGCCACAAACAACAGAAATTTCAGGAATCGTTTCAGCATGATGGCACCTGTGCATCCTGCGCGATCTGCACGATGCTGTAGAGCAACGCCCATCGAGTCCACGGATGGTTAAAGCTCCCCTGGTGATCGTAGCCGCCCTGCACAAACGCCATCTGTACGCCTTGTGCCGGATCACCCTCTACGCCCGGTCTCAACCCGCGCGCCTGCGCGTCGGCCGACCAGGCAGGCACCGTAGCATCACCGGCAATGATCCCGTTCTTATCCGGATCGGGGACAGTTGCCTCAGCGGGCAACTTCGCAACCTTCTGCACCTCAAAATCGATGGTCGCGTTGCGCGAATCCAAATACACCCGTACGTTTCCTCTATGCGAATCATCCGCACGCATGAACCGTGCGGCGCACAATTCCTCCTCCGTAACGCCCGCCGGGACATTC
Source organism: Burkholderia sp. B10 (assembly GCF_004368385.1). Lineage (NCBI taxonomy): Bacteria > Pseudomonadati > Pseudomonadota > Betaproteobacteria > Burkholderiales > Burkholderiaceae > Burkholderia > Burkholderia sp. B10. Next base: position 2,241 of record NZ_PQMX01000146.1, read on the forward strand.
CCCTTCCAAATCACCTTGCCAAAGGTTAGCAACTTTTCGAGCGGCAAACCTTTTTCGATGCTCGGCTTATCCTTACCTCCATCCTCCGATTTTTTATGCAACTCCCCAATACCATTGTATGCCGCATATGTTCTCGCATGATAAAGGTTTGTTATTTGATTCTGCTTCGCGACAACATCCTTGATGGTTTCATAAAAATTATCCAAAACTGTTTTCCCCTGCCCAATTTTATCGAGCCTCTTTTTTACGATTCCTGCCGGGTCCAACAAGGACGGATCGGGTACCAAGCCATACCATTTTGAATTCGTATAGATTTCTTTGTATGCACCACCACTCTTAGGAAACTCCATGACCACCTCACCATTGAGTCGCGCGAACACCCACCATGGCTTACCATTGATGTAGTCCGGCATGGGTGTCAGTTCGAATGGTCCAGGCGCGTTCGCCATCACAGCCACAAACTCGTCCGCATCACGACCAACCAGGCTGCCATTAATAAAGCTGTTCATCCCGCCTTCATTACCACCGCCGGTCCTGAATCGTTTGACCGCAACAGGCGCGCCAGTCGCCGGCTGCACGTTGTGAAACACTCCGTGCATCAAATCTTCCGCGCCATGCATTGCAATCGCCATCCGCGCGACCAATCCCCCCATAGAGTGAGTCAAGATGATCGCCTTACCACTATGGTTCTCTGCGATGATTTCCTTGATTCCCATCAGGCGCGTTATTTTCTTCGTCTTCGGGTCTTGGTAATCGGATCCTTCAACCACCTGCTTTCCCGAGTCCGCGTTCGACTGCAACCAGTTGTAGCCGATTGCATACACGCGATACCGGAACTTCGAGAAATGCTCGAATTCCGCAGAGTTCAGAGTAATCTTCCCTCCCTTCCCGAGCGCACCGTATTCGGCGGGATCGGTATCGATCACGGGCTTGAGCGTCCATTTCTCGCCGTCGGGGTCTGGCGTGACCCACGGCCCGTGCGGTTCACCCAAAAGCTTTGGCTGATTCAGCGTTTCTTCGAGCCACGCCAGTACCGGGTGATAGCTCGTGCGGTGAATCGAGCCCCACCCGCGCCGTCTCGCTTCTTTTTCGTCGACTAACTGCTCAGGAACATCGTTCCTGCCATGCTTGCCGACATTGATCGGCCCGAGCGGCGTCACCGCCGCCCTAGTCGGATCGAACTGCCTTTCCCGCGCCGATGCGCCCGTGAACCACAGGCCAAGCAGCGCCGGAAGCGCACCCAAGTTACCGAGCATGCCGTCCGTGTTTGGTGCGAAGAACAGTTCATTGCCATTTTCGTTATCCGTCAGCAATGATCCCATTACGCCCGGCAGAAAGATCACGGGAATAATGGGCCGTACGTCACACAACAGTTCCTTCTGCCGCGTATCGCTCGCAGGAGTGAGCGTGAATGTTCCATACGACGACCCGTCTGGGGCGGTCCGCCCCATCTGCCGCACAACCTCTTGCTCAGCATCGTCGCTGAACGGCGAGTCGCCCCCTTGATTACCTGCGTGACTGTCGCTCATAGAATTTTCTGGATCAGTATTAGTCGTTCAGGAAGGGATCATTCCGAACCGTTGCCCGAGCTCGCGGGCAACTCCGGACGAAGCGCATGCAATTTCAGCGTCTCGATGTCCTCATTCTTCTGCTCGGCAACGTGGCCCAACTCATTCGTCATTCCCTTGATGCGAGTGCCGTCGCCCCGCACCAGTTCATAGGGGTGATTCTTCAACACCTCGCCAGAGATGCGATCTCGCAACACATACGGATCGTTGAACTTGGCTTGCGGCAGACTGTTCATATGCTGCGCAATCGAGCTCGGCCCCTGACGGCTGAGCGACGCCGATTTGATCGTGCGCGGACCTTGCGTGCCGTCTTCAATGCCA
>NZ_PQMX01000147.1:0-4000 GCF_004368385.1 Burkholderia sp. B10
CGCGTGAATCGGCCGCCCGCTTGCCACGACACGTCATCGCCAGCATGCGCCGGCTCGCGCCGGCATGTGCGCGAGTTTAAACGCCGCTCGTGAACCACGTGTCGGTTCGCGCATACAGATCGATGAAGCGCGCATATCGCGCGGCCAGCGCGCGATCGTCGCGCGGCGCCGCGACCGGCGACGCTGCCGGCGCGAGTGCGCGCAGCGCGTCCTCGCGCCAATGTCCGAGCGCGACGCCCGCGAGCAGCGCCGCGCCGCGCGTCGCCGCATTCGGGCAATCGACCGCCTCCAGCGACGCACCGAGCGCATCGGCGAGCAACTGGCGCCAGCGCGGGTCGACGGAGCCGCCGCCCGCGAGCCGCAACGTCGCGACCCGATCGGCCGGATTCGCGTCGCGAATCGCATCGAGCCCCGCGCGCAGCGCGAACGCGACGCCTTCGAACGCCGCGCGCATCATGACGCCGCGCGTGTCGCCGAGCCCGAGACCGAGCCAGCCGCCGCGTGCGTCGGGGTTCATCCACGGCGAGCGCTCGCCGCTCAGGTACGGCAGGAAGCCAAGCCGCTCCGACGCCGGCTGCGCGAACGCGTCGTCGTAGGCATCGGCCCAGTGCGCATAGCCGAGCCAGCCGCGCACGGCCTCGAGCGCGAGGCCGACGTTCTGCATCGCGGCCATCGTGTAGTAGCCGCCGCCGGCCGCCGTGCGATAGCGATGCAGCCCGCGCCGCGCGGGCGGCAACGCGTGTGCGAGCACGACGATCTGGCCGCCGCTGCCGGTGGTCAGCAACGCGTCGCCGGCCGCGACGAGCCCGCTGCCGAGCGCCGCGCACGCGGTGTCGGCCGCGCCCGTCGCCAGCGGCACGCCGGTCGGCAAGCCGAGCGCGGCCGCGGCCTTCGCGTCGAGCACGCCGCAGCGCGCGCCAGACGGCCGCGGCGGCGCAAATGCGTCGAGCGGCAAACCGAGCGCGTCGATGCGCGCCGTCTCCCATGCGCCGTCCGGCGTCGCGAGCGCGGTCGCGCAGGCGTCGCTCGGATCGGCGGCGAGCTCGCCGCCGAGCGCGGTGCGCAGCCAGTCCTTCGGCTGCACGGCGTGGCGCGCGGCGCGCAGCGACTGCGGCTCGTGCACGGCGAGCCATCTCAGCAGCGGGCCGGCCATCCCCGGCGCGACGGGGTTCGGCGCGTCGGGCCACGCAGACGCATCGGCTTCGCGCACCGCGCGCGTGTCGGGCCACAACAACGCGGGCCGCACCGGCCGGCCGGCGGCGTCGAGCAGCACGACGCCGTGCATCTGTCCGGAGAAGCCGATCGCGGCGACCTGCTCGCGTTCCGCCGACGGCAGCCGCGCAGCGGCGCGCACCAGCGCCTGCCACCACGTGTCGGGCGCGATTTCGGCCCAGCCGGGCCGCGGCGACGACAACGCATAAGGTTCGCTCGCGACCGCGCGCTCGACGCCGTCGGCATCGAGCGTGACGAGTTTGACGGAGCCGGTGCCGAGGTCGATTCCGAGCAGGCGCATGACGGGACGCAGTATTCGAATGAACGGATGTCGATGATAGCGGGATCGCGCCGCGCGCCCCGCTTCGCCGCGGTTTTTTCGATGCCACGGCAACGCGACACGGCCGCAACGCGACGCCGCCGCGCGCGCATGCTGCGCGTCCCCTGCCGCGCCGGCAAAAACCTCGGCGCGCGGGTTAACCCGGCGCGATTTCCGCCAGGTCGTTTTTGCCACTATGCCGGCGCGGCGATACAGACCATAAGGCCGGCCATATTTGACATGGGGGTCCGCGCTATTTTGAACGGCTATAAAAGTGGGAAACCTTGCTCCCGCGTGAGTTTCCCGATGATCGACACCCAATCGCCCGCCGTAACGGCATATCGAACCAGCAAAGAACGGAATAGAACCCAGTGCTCTTGTTGCGATGGTGCATTCCGCATAACTTCGTACCACCCCGAAAACAAGATCATGGAGTGAGACAGATGCAATCGAACACGGTCCATCCGTGCGATGAGGTGCTGCCGACCGGCAAGCTGGTAACGCTTGGTCTGCAGCACGTCCTCGTCATGTACGCCGGCGCCGTCGCCGTGCCGCTTATCGTCGGCGGCGCGCTGAAGCTGCCGAAAGACCAGATCGCGTTCCTGATCAGCGCCGATCTGTTTTCGTGCGGCATCGCGACGCTGATCCAGACGCTCGGCCTGTGGATCTTCGGCATCCGCCTGCCCGTCATCATGGGCTGCACGTTCGCGGCGGTCGGCCCGATGATCGCGATCGGCACCAACCCCGGCCTCGGCATGCTCGACATCTTCGGCTCGACGATCGCGGCCGGCATCATCGGCATCGTGCTCGCGCCGACGATCGGCAAGCTGCTGCGGTTCTTCCCGCCGGTCGTGGTCGGCACCGTGATCGCGGTGATCGGGCTGTCGCTGATGGAGGTCGGGATCAACTGGGCGGCCGGCGGCGTCGGCAACCCCGACTACGGCAGCCCCGTGTATCTCGGCCTGTCGCTGCTGGTGCTCACGCTGATCCTGCTGATCAACAAGTACGGCCGCGGCTTCATCGCGAACATCTCGGTGCTGCTCGGCATCGTCGCCGGCTTCGCGATCGCGTTCGCGATCGGCCGCGTCAATACCGATGGCGTCGCGCACGCGCCGTGGGTCGGCTTCGTGATGCCGTTTCATTTCGGGATCCCGCACTTCGACCCACTGTCGATCGCGACGATGGTCACGGTGATGTTCGTCACGTTCATCGAATCGACCGGCATGTTCCTCGCGGTCGGCGACATGGTCGATCGGCCGGTCGATCAGGAGCGCCTCGTGCGCGGGCTGCGCGTCGACGGCCTCGGCACGCTGATCGGCGGCATCTTCAACTCGTTTCCGCATACGTCGTTCTCGCAGAACGTCGGCCTGATCGGCGTGACGGGCGTGAAGAGCCGCTACGTATGCGCGACGGGCGGCGTGATCCTGGTGCTGCTCGGGCTGTTCCCGAAGATGGCGCAGGTCGTCGCGTCGGTGCCGCCGTTCGTGCTCGGCGGCGCGGGCATCGTGATGTTCGGGATGGTGGCCGCGAACGGCATCAAGGTGCTGTCGAAGGTCGACTTCGTGAACAACACGCACAACCTGTTCATCGTCGCGGTGAGCGTCGGCATGGGCCTCGTGCCGGTCGTGTCGCCGCACTTCTTCTCGAAGCTGCCGCCCGCACTCGCACCGATCCTGCACAGCGGCATCCTGCTCGCATCGGCTTCCGCCGTACTGCTGAACATCGTGTTCAACGGCGTCAAAGGCGAGAAGGACGCGCGCTGCGAGATTCGCCGCGCCGGCCACGACTTCGACGGACGCCCGGCCGACGTGCATCACTGACCGGCTCCGGCCGGCAACGTACCGGAAGCGCAGAACGCCACGGCTTGCCGTGGCGTTCTGCTTTTGGGACCTACGAGCACATGCACGCGACGGCGGCCGCGATACGCGCGATCGCCGGCTTGCGCGCGACATCGCCACGCCGAGCGGTCGCGCAAAAAGAAACGCCACGGACCTCCGTCCGTGGCGTTGTCGCATACGCGTATAACGGCGTACGGGAGCGTTGCCCCCGTACGCCGGCGCGCCTACCCGTTCGTCGCCGCGGCGGATGCCGGCGCCGGCGCGGCCGCCTTGTCGTAGCCTTCCGTCACGTCCGGCGCGCGCGGCGTCTCGCCGGCGTGCTGGATCCAGCCGCCGCCCAGCGCACGATACAGATCGACGAGGTTGGTCCAGCGCGCGAGGCGCGCGCTGATCAGCGACTGCTGCGCGGAATATAGATCCGTCTGCGCGGTCAGCACCGACAGATAGCTGTCGACACCGTTCTTGTAACGCAAGTCCGACAGATCGAAGCGACGCTGCTGCGCGTGCTCGTTGCGCTCGAGCGCGGCGATCTGCAGATCGTACGTGCCGCGCGCGGCAAGACCGTCCGACACCTCGCGGAACGCCGACTGGATCGCCTTCTCGTAGTTCGCGATCTCGATGCGCTTCTGCA
>NZ_PQMX01000148.1:0-3893 GCF_004368385.1 Burkholderia sp. B10
CCGTCCCCCACCCCGCCCGTTGCATCGTCTGCGCCTGCGCCGTCGCGTGCGCGCGCGCCGGCGATCGTCGCGATCGCGGTGCTCGCGCTGCTGCTCGTCGGGTCGTTGCTGTACGCGTTCGATACGCGCGACCTGGGCACCGACGATGCGTACGTGACCGGCCACCTGCATGTGATCTCGCCGCGCGTGGCCGGCACGGTCGAGCGTGTGCTCGTCGACGACAACCAGTTCGTCCACGCGGGCGAGGCGCTCGTGCAGATCGATCGGCGCGACTTCGACGTGCGCGTCGCCGCGCAGCGCGCGCGCGTCGCGCAGACGCGCGCCGATGCGAGCCGCGCCGTCGCGCTGATCGCGCAGGCCGACGCGGCGCTCGTTGCCGCGCGCGCCGATGCCGAGAAGGCCGAGCTCGATTACGCGCGGGCCAGCGAGCTGGCCCACGAGACGCCGCGCGGTTTGTCGAAGCAGGAGTTCGACGCGGCCGATGCCGCGCGCAAGTCCGCGCGGGCGCGCGTCGCGGCGGCCGACGCGCAACGGCGCAGCGCCCTCGCCGCGTCGCAGGCCGCCGATGCCGCGGCTGCCCAGAACGACGCCGAACTGCGCGACGCGCAGCTTCAGCTCGGCTATACGACCGTCGTCGCGCCGTCGGACGGCTACGTCGGCAAGAAGACCGTCGAGACCGGCGAGCACGTCGCGCCCGGCCAGGCGCTGCTCACGCTGGTCGAACCGCATCCGTGGATCGTCGCCAATTTCCGCGAGACGCAGCTGCGCAACGTGCGCACCGGCGACGCCGTGCAGTTGCGCTTCGACGCGCTGCCGCAGCGCACCTTCAGCGGCCGCATCGACAGCCTGTCGCCGGCGACTGGCGCGCAGTTCGCGCTGCTGCCGCCCGACAACGCGACCGGCAATTTCACGAAGGTCACGCAACGCGTGCCGGTGAAGATCCTGCTCGACGGCCCGGCGGCGACGGAGCCGCGCATCCGGCCCGGGCTGTCGGTCGTCGTCACGCTGCAGCGCAGCCCTGACGCACGATGAAGCGCGCATCCGCCCTGCTCGCCGCGAGCCTGTTGAGCGCGTGCTCGATCGCACCGCAGCCGCTCGCGCCGGTGGCGCTCGGGCACGACGGGTTTCAGCATGCCGACGCGTCGGCCGAGCATGCGCCATCGATGCAAGCATGGCCCGCATGGTTCGGCGACCCGCAACTGCACTCGCTCGTCGACGCCGCGCTCGCGCGCAACTTCGACGTGCGCGCCGCCGCCGCGCGCGTCGCGCAGGCGCAAGCGCTGCTCGGCATGCGCGACGCCGCGCTGTGGCCGAGCGTGCGCGTCGATCCGTCGTTCAGCCACGCGCGCGTATCAGGCACCGTCGACAACGCGTTGCCGAAGCGCATCATGCACAACTGGTCGGTGCCCGTCGCCGCGAGTTACGAAGTCGATCTGTGGGGCCGGCTGCGCGGCGACGCGGATGTCGGTGCGCAGAATGTGCTGCAAGCCGCGGCCGATCGCGATGCGGTTCGGCTGCGGGTGGCAACCGAGGTTGCCGTCGACTACCTGACGCTGCGCTACGTCGACGACGATCTCGCGACGCTCGACAGCGCAATCGGGCTGCGCCGCACCGCGCTGGACGTGATCGCCGCCCGCGTGCGGGCCGGCGCGGCGAGCGACCTCGACGCACTGCGCGCGTCGGCCGATCTCGATACCGCGCGCGCCGATCTCGCGGACAGCCGGCGCTTGCGCGAGAATCTCGTCGATGCCATTGCGGTGCTGACGGGTATGGCCCCGAGCGCGTTCGAGCTCGAGGCGAGCGCCGTGCCCGTTCGCGTGCCGGACGTGCCGCCCGGCCTGCCGTCGACGCTGCTCGCGCGCCGTCCGGACGTGTTCGCGGCCGCGCGGCGTGTCGATGCCGCGTCGCTCGAGGTCGGCATCGCGCGCACCGCGTGGCTGCCGACGCTGACGCTGACCGCCGACGGCGGCTTCGCGACCCGCGACCTGCGCACCTTCATCGATCGCAACAGCTCGCTGTGGAGCCTCGGCGCGAACGTCGCGCTGACGCTGTTCGACGGTGGCAAACGCGATGCCGCGGTGGCGGCCGCGCGAGCCGGCGTCGAGGTTGCCGACGCGAACTACCGGGCGACTGCGATCGGCGCGTTGCGCGACGTACAGGACGCGCTCAATGACATCGCCGCGCAACGGGAGCGGATCGCGCGCTACGGCGACGCCGTGCGCGCGACGGATGCCGCCGCGCGGCTGTCGCTGAGCCGCTATGCGCATGGTTACGTCGGCTATCTGGAAGTCATCGATGCGGACCGTGACGCGTTGAATGCCCGGCGCCAGTTGATTCACAGCCGGCAAGCGCTCGCGATCGCGACGGTGAGCCTCGTGCGTGCGCTGGGTGGCGGCTGGACGGCGCCCGCGGGAGCGGGCCGGCAAGCGGCGCGCGATGCGGTGCAAACCGATGCGCAGTGAAGCCGCGCTCGTCGTGCGGTGCGCGCATGCACGCGCGCATCATGCGAGCCGGTGCGCATCCTCGCCGAGAAACCGGTGCACGAAGGTCACGGCCATCGCGCCTTCGCCGACTGCCGACGCGACGCGCTTGACCGACCCGGACCGGACGTCGCCCGCCGCGAACGAGCCCGGCACGCTGGTCTCGAGATAGTAGGGACGGCGTTCGAGCGGCCACACCCGTTCGAACGCCGGACAGTCGTACAGATCGGTGCCGGTGACGAGATAGCCGCCGGAATTGCGGATGATGGCGGTGTCCTTCGCCCATTCGGTATTCGGCGCGCCGCCGATGCAGACGAACAGGCGTGTGGCCGGCACGCGTTCGGATGGGCCGTCGTCCGTGCGGATTCCGATCGCATCGAGCCAGCCGTCGCCGTACAGTGCGTCGACCGCCGACCGGTAGCGCACCGCGATGTTCGGCGTGCGCTCGATCCGGTCGATCAGATAGCGCGACAACGTGTCGGCGAGCGATGCGCCGCGCACGAGCATCGTGACCTCGCGCGCATGGCGCGAGAAATTCATCGCGGCCTGGCCGGCCGAATTGCCGCCGCCGACGATGAACACGTGTTCACCGGAGCACATCGGCGCCTCGCTCGATCCGGCGCCGTAAAACAGCCCGGCGTTGAGAAACGCGGGCTCCTCCGGCAGCCCGAGGCTGCGGTATTCGATGCCGGTCGCGCAGATGTTCGAGCGGGCGACGAGCACCGAGCCATCGGCGAGATCGACGTGAATCTTGCCGTCGACGAAGCGCGCGTGCACGCCTTCGCGCATCGTCAGCAGTTCGACGCCGAACTTCATGGCCTGTTCTCGTGCGCGCTCCGCGAGTTCCGCGCCGGGAATGCCGTCCGGGAAGCCCATGTAGTTCTCGATCAGCGAGCTGGTGCCGGCCTGACCGCCCACCGCGGCGCGCTCGATCAGTACCGCGCGCAGCCCTTCCGATGCCGCATAGACGGCCGCCGACAAACCGGCCGGCCCCGCGCCGTAGATCGACACGTCGTATTCGACGAAGCGCGGCTGCGCGACCCAGCCGAGCCGCGCGGCGATTTCCGCGAGCGTCGGCCGGTACAGGCGCGAGCCGTCCGGAAAGATCACGACCGGCAGCCGGACGTCGCGCAATGGTGCGATGCCGAGCTCGCGCGTGCTGTCGGCGTCGGAGGTGAGCTCGCACCAGTCGTACGCGACCATGCGACGCTGCAGGAAATCGCGGATCGCATACGCGTCGCGGCTGCGCGGCATGCCGATGATTCGTATGTGGTGCGGCTGATTCATGCGCGGCTCCCGATGTTGGCGATGGGGACGCGGCCGGCTGGTGGGATGATCGCCGCCGCAGTCGCGAATGTACGCCGTGAGGCGCGGTGCGTGGCGGGGTTCATAACAATTAAGGCGGGGTGGGTG
>NZ_PQMX01000149.1:0-3820 GCF_004368385.1 Burkholderia sp. B10
GACCCGTACAATCCGGCCGCCGTCCAGCTGCTCGACGACGCGAGTTGGGAACTCACGAGCTGGGTCGCCGCCGACGGCACGCCGCGCACGATTCCGCACGGCGACAACGGCGAGCCGATCAGGCTCGCGCTGTCGACCGAGTCGGGCGTGCGGCGCGCGAGCGGCTTTTCGGGCTGCAACCGCTATATGGGCACCTACGCGATCAAGAACGGGCTGCTCAGCTTCGGGCCGCTCGCCGGCACGCGCATGGCGTGTCCGGACGCGCTGGGCGGCCAGCTCGAGCATGCGTACCTCGATGCGCTCGCCCACGTGCAGAAGACCGGCGTGCAGATGCGCGAGCCGCAGCAATTGCAGATCGTGACCGAAGCCGGCGAGACGCTCACCTTCACGCGTCGGGGCGGCTGATGCGGCGCCCGAGCGCGGGCGGTCCATGCGCCGCCGCGTCGCGCGGCCTCGAATCCATGCGTCGCGCAGCCTGAACCGGCCTCGCCGTCTTCATGTTGCGCCGGCGCGCTGTCAGTCTCGTCAATCTCGTTCGTCGGCCGGTTAAACTCGGCGGATCGCGCACCGCGCCCCGCCCTTCTTCCTGTTTCATCAAAGCATGCACACGGTAGTCTTCGGCTGGTTCGGCATCTCTGCCGTCTGGTTCCTCCTTCTCTTCTGGCGTCTCGTTCAGGCGATGCTGCCCGGCGGCGGCGGCCTCGCCGGCCACGGCTCGATTCGCCTCTGGATCGGCTTCGCGGCGGTGTTCGTCGCGAGCTGCGCGCTGACGAGCCCGTTGTCCGGCCCGGACACCAACGCGCTCGGCCATGCGCTCTCCGCCGGCTTCGCCCACGTGCTCGGCCCGATCGGCACGCCGGTCGCGATGGTCGTGCTGTTGCTCGCCGGCTTGCCGTGGCTGACCGGCATTCGCTGGCGCCAGTTCGCCGCGTGGGTCGACGCGTCGTTCGGCGTGAAGCTCGCGCGCGACGTCGCGGACGACGACGTGCGCAGCGTCGCCGACCTGCCGCGCGGCGCGCTGCATCGCGACGACGACATCGTGCAGCCGACGACCGCCCATACGGTCAATTCGATGGCGCCGCGCCAGAACGGGCGGTATTCGCGCCCGACGTTGTGGAAGCCCGATCCGCAGGCCCGGCCGAAACCGCGCAACAAGGCCGCGGCGCGCCCCCTGGCGGAGCCGGTCGCGCCGTCGGGATGGCTGAAGCCGACGCCGGCCAAGCGCATGCCGGCGCCGCCGGTCCCGGCTACGCCGAGCGCGATGCCGCCGCCGACGACCGGCAGCACCGCCAGCCTCGCGCGCGCCGCCGCGAACGCGCAGGGGCCGCGCCCGAATCCGGCGCCGCTGCCGGCCGGGTTCCAGCCGGTTCGACCGCAACCGACCGCCGCTCGGCCGGCAGCCGCTGCAGCCGCGACGGCAGCCGTGGCGGCGTCGAAGCAGCCGAGCGCGCCGCGCGCCACGGTCGCGCCGCGCCCGGTTGGTGCGACGCCGCCGCGCACGGCCGCACGTCCGGCGACGGGAGCCGCCGCCGGCCCGGCTGCTGACCCGGCACGGCGCCGCCCCGCGCCGCCGACGCCCGCCCGCGCACCGCTTTACGCGTGGGTGCAGCAGCCCGCAGAACCGATCACGCCGGCGCCGAGCGTTCACGACACGCTGCGCTCGATCGAAGCCAGCACCGCGCAGTGGGCGGCGCTGGATGGGGTGCGGCCGGGGAATGCGGCGGGTACGGCAGCAGCGGCTGGCAGTTCGGCGAGCGAAGCGACCGCCGCGGCGGTTGGTGCGGTTGGTGTGGCAGGCGGCGTGGTTGCGTCCGAGTCGGCCTCCGTTGCCGCGTCGGGCGCCCTCGCTTCGGATGGGCATCCGGTCGCCCCGCACGACGTCGGACGGGCGGATGCGCTCGCAACCGCATCTGCGTCCACATCGGCTCCCGGTGCTTCCGCTGCTTCCGCCGACAGCGAACCGATCGTGCTGGATGCGTTCATGCCATTAGGCTCAGGCGCGCACGCTCCCATCGTGGACATCAGCTCCTGGCTCGTCGATCAGCCAGCGCAGGACGCGCCGAAAGCGCCCGGCGTCGAAACGCACGCGCACGCAGACCGTCCGGGCAGCGAACGCGAACATGCCGTCAACGGCGCTGCCGCGCCGGAATCCCATGCACCGATCGACGTTGCGCCCTGGGAAGACGTCGTCGACACGCCCAGTTCCGCATTGGATACGTCGCAGTCGCAACCGATTTCGGCACGCCAGGTGCAGGAAGGGATGGCGACTCGCGATGTCGACGGAGCTGGTTCGATCGCCGGTACGCCGTCGGCGAATGCGTCGGGTCGTGACGTCGACCGCGCGGGCGCTGGCAGCAGCGACGGGGCCCTCGCGCAACCAGCGGTTAGCGCCGATATCGCCCGATTCGTCGACGCGAACGACGGTATGGCAGGGACGCCCGAACCCGCGAAACAAATTGCGCACGGAGCGCTGAACGCATCTATGCCGGCTTCGCCGACTGCGGACGCGTCGGCGTCGCCTGCAGCGGCTGCGTCGTTGCAAGCGCCCGTCGCGCCGAGTCTGCCCGCATCGTTTGCAACGCCCGCGGCACCTGCGGCGTCGGCGTCGCCTGCAGCGGCAGCGTCGTCGCAAGCGCCCATCGCGCCGAGCCCGTCAGCGTCGCTGGAATCGGCCGCGGCGATGGCCGCATCGGCATCGCCTGCATCGGCAGTGTCCTCGGAAGCGCCCGTCGCGCCGAGTCTGCCCGCATCGTTTGCAACGCCCGCGTCGCCGATACCGTCCGCAGCATCCCCGGCACGCGCCAGCATGCCCGGAAGCCCGTACGAACCCGGCAGCCACACGCCCAACACCGCATCGACCGTCTCGACTGCCCCGCCCGCCACGGCAACGACTAGCGACACCGCCGCTTCCGCGGCGCGCGCGTTCGCATCGCCGATCGCACCGGCGACGCCTGCCCGCGCACCTTCGATCGATGCGTCGGCGCAGTCGGCGATGCGCGCCGCCGAGCCGATGTCGGCCGTTGCAACCGCATCGCTCCCCGCCGCCCTCGGCTCGACCGCCTCGCATCCGACGGCAAACGTTCCCGTGACGCAAACGACGGCATCGTTCTCCATGTCGACGGAGCGCGCAGCCACCGGCGCGTCGCCTGCATCGGCCACGGAGTCGGCATCCCACGCGAGCCGCACGCCAGACGCGCCGGCGGTCGATACACCGGCCGAGTCCGCCACGCAGACACATGCAACGCAAGCGCCAACCGCCAGCATCGCGCCGGCTCCGTCTGCGGGCGCACTTGCTGCCGTCGGTACGGCCACGCCCACGTTCGGGTCGACCGCTGCATTTGGCGGCACGTCGACGGCGAGCGGTACGCCCGCGTCAATGACATCTATGACGCCGACCGCAGCGATTGCGCCATTCGCGGCACCGCCGTCCTCGACTCAGGCAGCAGCGCCCACGTCATCCTTCACCGTTTCCCACGCGCCGCTCGACGCTGCGGCTCCGGATCGCGTGATCGCGTCCACGCCCGCGCAGCAGGCCCAGTCGTACACCGGCACGCCGGCGCCCGCTACTTCGTCGCCGACCAACCCGATGCCCGCAGCAACGATCGCGACATCGACGGCCGCGCCCGTCGGCGCCGCACTGCCGACGCTCACCGCTGCATCGCTCCCCGGCGCCATGCTGGCCGGCACCTCGCCCGCGGCGGCGGCCGCCGAGCCTGCCGCTGCTACGGCAATGGCAGCAGTGCCCACACCGGCCACCGTCACCTTCGCCCAAGCCGTAGCACCGACCGACGCACCCGCATCGTCCGCCGCAAACGCCGCC
>NZ_PQMX01000014.1:0-109986 GCF_004368385.1 Burkholderia sp. B10
CATCCATCCATATCCACGTCGCATACGGATAAAACCTCCGCGCCCCGCCCGCCGTTAACGCGTTCGTAACCCCGGCGCCCCGAGCTTCGACGCGGCGCCCGTCGTCGTTCGTGATCCGCCATCCACATCGCCCGTCGGCCGCCGTTCGGCCGCCGGCAAGGGAACGTCATGCGCAAACTCACCATCCGCGGCGGCCTCGTCGCGACCATCGCCGGCTACACCGTGCTGCTCCTGCTGGTGGTCGGCGCCTGCATCGCCGCGCTCTACGCGGGCAACCATTCGCTCGAGGCGATGTACCGTGACGACACCGCGTCGCTGCTGCATCTGAAAACCAGCTCCGAGCGGATGCTCGTGCTGCGCGAACGCGTGAGCGACGTCGCGCAGATCATCAGCGCCGGCCAGCCGGCCAACGCCGAAATCGCGCAGCTCCATACGCTGCTCCAGCAAAGCAACGACGAGCTCGACGCGTACACGCGACTGCACGCCCGCGACGCCGACGAGCAGGCGCTGTTCGACACGCTGCAATCACGTCGCCGCACGCTGCTCGATCAGGTGTTCCTCAAGGCGATGTCGCAGCTCGACCACGACAACGCCTTCGACTTCCTCGAAACGCACCGCACCGCGCCGCCCGGGCTGTTCACCGCCTATCAGCAGGCGATCGACGCGCTCGAATCGTTCCAGGTCACGCGCCAGAAGGCGCGCTACGACGCAGCCGGCGCGCGCTTTCACCGGATCGTATGGGCGATGGCGAGCGTCGCCGCGTTCGCGCTGCTGGTCGGCTTCGTCGCGCAGCGCGTGCTGGCGAAGGCGATCATCGAGCCGATCCATCTGGCCGTCGATCAGTTCGACCGGATCTCCAAAGGCGATCTGACCGGCGCGGTCGCGATCCGCGGCGAAAACGAAATGGCCTATCTGCTGAAGGCGTTGAAGCGCATGCAGGCCGGCCTCGTCGACACCGTGACCCAGGTACGCACGAGCACCGAGACGATCGTCGGCGACGTGCGCACGATCGCGAGCGGCAACGTCGATCTGTCCACGCGCACCGAACAGCAGGCCGTCTCGCTGCAACAAGCCGCCGCAAGCGTGGAGCAACTGACCGCGACGGTGCGCCAGAACGCGGACAACGCACGCGATGCCCGCACCTACGCGCAGGGCGCGGCCGGCATCGCGGCGCGGGGCGGCGATGCGATGCGGCGCGTCGTCGAAACGATGTCGGCGATCTCCACCAGCTCCGCGCGGATCTCCGGCATCGTGGGCGTGATCGAAAGCATCGCGTTCCAGACCAACATCCTCGCGCTGAACGCCGCCGTCGAAGCCGCGCGGGCAGGCGAACAGGGACGCGGCTTCGCGGTCGTCGCGACCGAGGTACGCGGGCTCGCGCAGCGCTGCGCGTCGGCAGCGAAGGAAATCCGCGAACTGATCGGCAACTCCGCGCAGCGTGTCGAGGACGGCAGCGCGCTCGTCGCGCTCGCCGGTTCGGCGATGTCCGAACTCGTCACCGCGGTCGAGCGCGTCAACGCGATCATGAGCGAAACCAGCACCGCGTTCGACGAGCAGACCGCCGGCATCGAGCAGGTGAACGCGGCCGTGATCCAGATGGAACAGACGATGCAGCGCAACGCCGCGCTCGTCGAAGAAGCGGCGGCGGCCGCGCTGTCGCTCGACGATCAGGGCGCGCGGCTGAGCGATGCCGTCGCGCAGTTTCGTCTGCACGGCGCGGCGACGGCCTGATGGCACGCTGATGGCACGCTGATGGCGCGCGAGCGGTGAGCCGTGACCGACAGGCGACGCCCAACCGCGGAACCGGCCGCGCCGCAGCGCCGCCGCGCACCGCCTCTAGCCGCCGTTCCCCGACAGCCCGTGCATCGGCCGCCGCAGCGCGGCATCGAACGGATTCGTGCGCGGGCCGATCGCGTCGGCCTGGCGCCTGAGCAGTTCGACGACCATCGGCATCCGGTCGTCGCCGAGCCGCGACGCCAGCGTGCCGACGCTCAGCGCGCCGACCGGATAGCCGGTGCGATCGAGGATGGGCACCGCGACGCCGGCCATGCCGTCGAGCACGCCGCTGTTGCGACCCGCGTAGCCGAGCTCGCGCACGCGCTCGATCTCGGTGCGCAGATACACCTCGTCGAGCACGCCGTAGCCGCGGATACGCGGCACGTTGAAGCGGATCACCTCCTCGCGCTCGGCTTCCGGCAGGAACGCGAGGATCGCGAGGCTGCCCTGCCCGACGCCGAGTGCGATGCGCCCGCCGATGTCGCCGGTAAACGACCGGATCGGAAATGGCCCTTCGCACAAGTCCAGACACACCGCGTCGAAGCCGCTCTTCACGAGCAGGAAGATCGTCTCGCCGAGGCTCGCGCACAGCCGCAGCAACGCGGGCCGGCACAGCGTGCGCATGCTGCTCGGATTGCCGGCCAGCGCGGCGAGCGCGAAGAAGTCGACGCTCAACCGATACAGCTTCGATTGTTCGTCCTGCTCGACCATGCGCTCGGCGATCAGCGACTGCAGGATGCGATGCGCGGTGCCTTGCGTGAGGCCGACGGCCTTCGCGAGGTGCGTGACGCGCACGCCGTCCTGCTGCATGCCCGCCAGCGCGCGCAGGATCGCGAACGCACGCTGCAGCATGCCGACGCCCGCTGCGCCGCTGGCGTCGTCCGGCTGCCGCACGGGCGCTTCCGCCGACGTTCCGCGCGAATCGGGTTCCTGCATACCGGCGCTCCTCGATGATTTCATTGAATGGAACAGGGTGAGCCGCCATTGTGGTCCCGCCGAAAAACCGCGGGCATCCGGGTGTGCACGGGATTGACGTGCGTTTTTCGCGGCACGGCCGCCCTTCATCCAACGGAACGAATCGCACCCGCTTCGTCGATTCATTCCGTTCACCGGAATTTTTCCGAAATTCCTCTCGTTGAGCAGAATTCGAAATTGACGCGCCGAAATATGGCTGGCTAGAGTCCGCGTCAATGACGCACCGGCGCTCCGGTGTGCGAACCGGAGCCTCCCATGTCGTTTCTCACGCTTACGGATCTGACGAAAACGTACGGCGAGCTCACCGCCGTCGCGGACGTCAACCTGTCGGTCGAGCAAGGCGAGTTCGTGTCGCTGCTCGGGCCGTCGGGCTGCGGCAAAACCACGACGCTGCAGATGATCGCCGGTTTCGTCGACGTGACGCGCGGGCGCATCGCGCTCGACGGGCAGGACATCACGCACATGAAGCCGAATCGCCGCGGCCTCGGCATCGTGTTCCAGAGCTATGCGCTGTTTCCGCACATGAGCGTCGAGCAGAACGTGGGCTTCGGCCTCGACATGCGCGGCGTCGACAAGGCCGAGCGCGCGGAGCGCATCCGCGCGGCGCTGTCGCTGGTGCGACTCGATGCGCTCGCGCAGCGTTTTCCGCGCGAGCTGTCCGGCGGGCAGCGGCAGCGCGTCGCGATCGCGCGCGCGGTGGTGATCGAGCCGCCGGTGCTGCTGCTCGACGAGCCGATGTCGAACCTCGACGCGAAGCTGCGCGAGGACATGCAGTTCGAACTGCGCGCGATCCAGCGCAAGATCGGCACGACGACGATCATGGTCACGCACGATCAGTCCGAGGCGCTGTCGATCAGCGACCGCGTGGTCGTGATGGAAGCCGGCCGCATCACGCAGACCGACACGCCGTACCGCGCGTACGAACGCCCGGAGAACCGCTTCGTGTCGCAGTTCATCGGCAAGGCGAACCTGTTGCCCGGCACGGTCGTCGCGCACGACGGCGATGCGATTCGCATCGACCTCGGCCACGATCTCGCCGAGACGGGCCGCACCGCGCATCTGCCGATGCACGAGCGCGACGTGCGCGTCGGCGACGCCGTGTCGGTATGCATCCGCCCCGAGAAGCTGCGGCTGTGCGCGCCGGGCGCGGGCCGCTTCGCCGCGACCGTCACGAGCCGCTTCTTCCTCGGCAGCCAGTGGCTGTACCGCGTGGACAGCGCACTCGGCGAAGTGCTCGTGTGCTGCCAGAACGAAGGCGCGGAGCCACTCGAGGAAGGCGCGCCGGTCGGCGTCGACTGGCACAGCGACGCGGTGCGCGTGATGCGCGGGGAGGCATGAATGGCACAGCCTGCCCGCCCGCTGCCTGCCGATCCCGCGCAACGCGGCACGAGCACGAGCACCAATACGAGCGCCGCTACGCCGCCGGCACGCGCGGCCGCCCCGCGTCCGCCGCGCGCGACGTGGCGCGCCCATGCGCCGCTGTGGCTGATGTGCGCGCCGGCGTTCGCGCTGTTCGCGGCGCTCGTGCTCGCGCCGCTCGCGATGACCTTCGCGCTCACGTTCTACCGCTTCGATCCGGCCACCGGCCCGAGCGCCGCGTTCCAGTTCGGTCACTACGCGGAGGTGCTCGGCTCGTCGTACTTCCATGCGATCTTCGCGCGCACCTTCGGCATCGCCGCGCTGACCACCGCGATCTGCGTCGCGATCGGCACGCCGGAAGCGTACGTGCTGTCGAAGATGCGCGACCCGTGGCGTTCGCTGTTCCTGCTCGTCATCCTCGCGCCGCTGCTCGTCTCGGTGGTCGTGCGCGCATTCGGCTGGAGCATGCTGCTCAACACGGGCGGCCTCGCGAACCAGGCGCTCGCGCTCGTCGGGCTCGGCCCGTACAAGCTCGAGTACACGACGTTCGCGATCGTGATCGCGCTCGTCCACGTGATGCTGCCGTTCATGGTGATTCCCGTGTGGACGGCCCTGCAACGGCTCGATCCGCAAACCGAGCACGCGGCGCTGTCGCTCGGCGCATCGCCGTTCACGACGCTGCGGCGCATCGTGGTGCCGCAGCTGATGCCCGGCGTGCTGTCGGGCAGCCTGATGGTGTTCGGGCTGTCGGCGAGCGCGTTCGCGATTCCCGGCCTGCTCGGCGGACGCCGGCTGAAGGTTGCTGCCACCGCCGTCTACGACGAATTCCTCGGCTCGCTGAACTGGCCGCTCGGCGCGACCATCGCCGTGCTGCTGCTGGTCGCGAATCTCGTCGTGATGCTCACCTACTACCGCGTGCTCGAACGCCGCTACGCGCGCAGCCTCGGAGGCGCTTCCCGATGAGAAACAACGGCCCTGTCGCGCTGGCGTTCCACACGCTCGTGATCCTGTTCGTGCTCGCGCCGCTCGCGATCGTCGTGCTGGTCGCGTTCACGCCCGACGAAACGCTGACGCTGCCGACGCACGGACTGTCGCTGCGCTGGTTCCGCGCGATCCTCGACTATCCGGACTTCATCACGGCGTTCGCCAACAGCGTGAAGCTCGCGTTCGCGTCGGCGACGCTGTCGCTCGCGCTCGGCCTGCCGGCCGGCCTCGCGATCGGGCGCGCGACGTTCCCCGGCCGCGCGTTCGTGAACGGCCTGCTGCTGTCGCCGCTGGTGATTCCCGGCCTCGTGCTCGGCATCGCGCTGCTGCGCCTGTTCGCGCTGATCGGCGCGACCGGCTCGTTCGCGTGGCTCGTGCTCGCGCACACGATCGTCATCACGCCGTTCGTGATGCGGCTCGTGCTCGCGTCCGTCGCGGGGCTCGACCGCAGCATCGAACAGGCCGCGTGCTCGCTCGGCGCCGACCCGTGGACGATCTTCCGCCGCATCACGCTGCCGATGATCGTGCCGGGCATCACCGGCGGCTGGCTGCTCGCTTTCATCAACAGCTTCGACGAGCTGACGATGTCGATCTTCGTCACGTCGCCGCAGACGGTCACGCTGCCGGTGCGCATGTACATGTACGCGACCGAATCGATCGACCCGATGATGGCGTCGGTGTCGGCGCTCGTCATTTTCATCACCGCCGGCGCGATGCTGCTGCTCGATCGCGTGTACGGCCTGAACCGCATCCTGATCGGCCAACATTGATGACGACTTCCGCTTCCCGCTCCACCGATATCGCCGACGACGGCGCGCAGTTCGTGCGCGTCGCCGAACACGGACGCACGGCGGTCGGGTTCACGCTCGACGGCCGCGCCGCGCAGGCGCTCGCCGGCGACACCGTGCTCACCGCCATCCTCGTCGCGCAGCGTCGCGTGCGCGTGAGCGAATTCAGCGGCCAGCCGCGCGCGGGCTTCTGCCTGATCGGCGCATGCCAGGACTGCTGGGTGCGCACCGAAGCCGGCGCACGGCTGCGCGCGTGCTCCACGCCGATCGCCGAAGGCATGCGCCTCGTGACGACAGCCGTGCAGCCGGCCGCGACCGGAGCCGCGTCGTGACGGCCGCGCTGCAGCCGGTGATCGTCGGCGCGGGGCCGGCGGGCGTGCGCGCGGCCGAGGCGCTGGTCGACGCGGGGCTGCGCCCCGTCGTGATCGACGAGAACGCACGTTGGGGCGGGCAGATCTATCGGCAGCCGCCGGCCGGGCACGCGTTCACGCGCGGCAAGCGCACGCTGTACGGCTTCGACGCCGCGAAGGCCGACGCCGTGCACCGCACCATGGCCGCGCTGCTGCCGCACGTCGACTACCGGCCGAACACGCTCGCGTGGGCGTGCGGCACGGGCCGTATCGACACGCTGCAGGACGGCCGCGAAGTGACGGTGCCGTTTTCGCGCCTGATCGTTGCGAGCGGCGCGACCGACCGCATGCTGCCGGTGCCCGGATGGACGCTCGCGGGCGTCTACACGCTCGGCGGCGCGCAGGTCGCGCTGAAGGCGCAGGGCTGCGCGATCGGCCGCCGCGTCGTGTTCGCCGGCACCGGGCCGTTGCTGTATCTGGTCGCCTATCAATATGCGAAAGCCGGCGCGCAGGTCGCGGCCGTGCTCGATACGAGCCCGCTGCGTCAGCAGACGGCCGCCGCCGCCGCGCTGTTGCGGATGCCGACGACCTTCGCGAAGGGGCTGTATTACATCGGCTGGCTGCGCGCGCACGGCGTTGCGGTGGAAACCGGCGTGACGCTCGAGCGCGTGCTCGGCGACCAGCACGTGCGCGGGCTCGCGTGGCGCGCGGCCGACGGCGACGCGCACATGCTCGACTGCGATGCGCTCGGCCTCGGCTTCGGGCTTCGCCCCGAAACGCAGCTCGCCGATCTCGCCGGATGCCGGTTCCGCTTCGATCCGCTGAGCGGCACGTGGCTGCCGGAGCGCGACGCGGCCGGCCGCACGTCGATGCGCGGCGTCTACGTCGCCGGCGACGGCGCGGGCATCGCGGGCGCCGACGCGGCCGAAGCATCGGGCCGGCGCGCGGCGCTCGCACTGCTCGACGATGCCGGCTTCGCGCCGGGCTCGCCCTCCGGCAAGCCCGGCGCGGCCGCGCTCGAGCGCACGCTGGCGCGGCTCGGTGCGTTCCGCGCGGGCCTCGAGGCGGCGTTCGCGCCGCCGCCCGAGCTCGCCGCACGCTGCCCCGACGACACGATCGTGTGCCGCTGCGAGGAGATCGATGCGGGCACGCTGCGCCGCTGTGTTCGCGACGGCGCAGCAACCGAACTGAACCGGCTGAAGGCGCTGACGCGTGCCGGGATGGGCCGCTGCCAGGGCCGCATGTGCGCGGACGCGGCCGCGCGCGTGCTCGCCGCCGAAACCGGCCGCCCGCTGGCGGAGGTCGGACGGTTGCGCGCGCAACCGCCGGTGAAGCCGTTTCCGATCGCGGCCGCGCTCGCAAGCGACGACGTCGCGACGATTCCCGACGAGGCGCGCGATGAATGAGCGCAGCCGTTACGATGTCGCGATCGTCGGCGGGGGGCTGGTGGGCGCGTCGGCGGCGCTCGCGCTGACGCGGCGCGGGCTGCGCGTCGCGCTGTTCGAGCGCCGCGATTGCGGCGCGCAGGCGAGCGGCGTCAACTACGGCGGCGTGCGCTGCCAGGGCCGCCCGGCCGAACAGCTGCCGCTCGCGCTGCGCGCGCGGCGCATCTGGGATCGGCTGCCCGAGCTGATCGGCAGCGACGGCGAGTTCGTCGTGTCCGGCCACTTGCGGCTCGCGCGCAGCGACGCCGATCTCGACGCGCTCGATGCATACGCGACGCTCGCCGGCGAGCACGGGCTGCCGCTGCAAGTGATGCGCGGCGCGGCGTTCCGCCGCCGCTACTCCTGGCTCGGCAGCGCGGCGCTCGGCGGCTCGCTGTGCGCGACCGACGGGCACGCGAACCCGCGCATCGTGTCGCCCGCGTTCGCGCGCGCGGCGCGCGCGGCCGGCGCCGACGTGTTCGAACACGCGCCCGTCGACGACGTGCGACACGACGGCACGCAGTTTCATATCCATGCGGGCGCGCGCACATGCGTCGCGACGTGGCTGATCAACTCGGCCGGCGCGTGGGCGAACACGATCGCCGAACGCTTCGGCGAGGCGGTGCCGATGGAGCCGATCTACCCGAACATGTGGGTGACCGAACCGCTGCCGCCGTTCATCACGCACAACCTCGGCGTGTACGGCGGCGGCGTATACGCGCGGCAGGTCGCGCGCGGCAACTGCGTGATCGGCGGCGGACGCGGCCGCGGCGACGGCGAGTTCGGCCAGCCGTCGGTCGACACGACGCGCGCGGTGATGCGCGACGCGTGCGCGCTGCTGCCCGCGCTGCGCGACGCGCTGCTGATCCGCACGTGGAGCGGCGTCGAAGGCTGCACGCCGGACCACAACCCCGTCATCGGCGCGAGCCGTACGACACCGAAGCTGCTGCATGCGTTCGGCTTTTCCGGCGGGGGCTTCCTGCTCGCGCCGGGCGTCGGCGAAGTGCTCGCCGACCTCGTCACGGCCGGCGAAACCGCCACGCCGCTCAGTGCATTCTCGATCGGCCGCTTCTTCCGCGAAGCCGCGCCGAGCGCCCCTATCCGTCAACAGGAGACCCAACGATGAAACTGCCCGCAACGATCGCGGCGGCGGCCGCCCTCTGCATCGCGTGCGCCGTCGCGCCCGCGTCCGCGCAAACCAGGACGATCTACGTCGGCATGAACGGCGGCCCGATGGAGAAGGCCTATACGAGCCAGGTGCTGCCCGAGTTCGAGAAGGCGAACAACGTGAAGGTCGTCGTCGTGCCCGGCACGTCGTCGGACGTGCTCGCGAAGCTGCTTGCGAATCGCAACAAGCCGCAGATCCACGTCGCGTTCCTCGACGACGGCGTGATGGCGCGCGCGGTGAGCCTCGGCGTGTGCCAGAAGCTCGACGATTCGCCGGTGCTCAAGGAGCTGTATCCGTTCGCGCGGATGAAGGACGACGTCGGCGCGGGCGTGCAGCTCGGCATGACGGGCATCGCGTACAACCGGAAACTGTTCGCGGAAAAGGGCTGGGCGCCGCCGACGTCGTGGCTCGATTTCGCCGATCCGAAATACAAGGGCAAGGTCGTGTTCCAGTCCGCATCGAGCAGCACCTTCGGGCTGCACGGCTTCCTCGCGATCAACCGGCTGCTCGGCGGCAGCGAGCAGAACGTCGAGCCGGGCTTCAGCAAGTGGGCGAGCACGGTCGGCCCGAACGTCGTCGAGTACATTCCGAACTCGGCGAAGATCTCCGAGATGGTGCAGACCGGCGAAGCCGGCCTGTTCCCGCTGACGCCGACCGGTGTCGGCGATCTCCAGGACAAGGGCATTCCGGTCGCCTACGCGAACCCGAAGGAAGGGCCGGTGCTGCTGCTGGTCGACCTGTGCGTGGTGGCGAACAACCCGGACCCGCAACTCGCGCAGAAGCTCGCGCAGTTCCTGCTGTCGGCCCCCGCGCAGACGAAGGCGGCCGAGGCCGGCAGGCAGATCCCGACCAACCGGCTCGCGAAGATGCCCGCCGCGATGCAGCAGAGCCTCGGCAACGTCGACGATCTGCTGCACAAGGTGACGGTGGTCGACTGGACCGCGATCAACGCGCATCGCACGCAGTGGGATACGCGCTGGAATCGGCAGATCGAGCGGTGAGTGTCGAGGGTTGGGGGTGCGCCATCGCCGGCGCCGCGGCCATCCTCCGCGGACGCGGTGCGCGCCGGCCGCGCGCCGGCGATCAGCGGCGCGGCAACGCCCGCTGCGCCGCCGCCAGCCCAGCCCCCGCGAACAGCGTCAGCGCCGAATAGACGAGCCCGCGCGCGAGCCCCGCGCTGTCCGACACCCAGCCGATCGCGACCGGCCCGGCGATCTGTCCGAACGCGAAGACCGTCGTGAACGCGCTGATGCCTTTCGCCCAGCCTTGCGGCGGCAGGTTGTGACGCACGAACGCGGTCGTCGACGCGACCGCCGACAGGAACGTCGCGCCGAACAACACGCCCGACGCGAACGCGGCTGCCGGATGAACGAACAGCGCGGGCATCAGCGTCGCCACGCCGAGCAACGCATTGAGCACCGCGAGCGCCTGGCCGCCGCGCATCCGGTCGAGCAGCGTCGACCATAGCCGTGCCGACACGACGGTCGCGACGCCGAGCATCACGTAGAACGCGGCCACCACCGTCCCGCTCATCCCGGCGCCGCGCAGCAGCGCGACGATGAACGTCATGTAGCCGATGTAGCCGACGCCGAACAGCCCGTAGCCCGCGAGCGCGAACGCGAAGCGCGCGGGGCCGGCGATCGCGGCCGGCGCGGCGGCGTCGCGCCGCACGGCGGCTGCCGCGTGCGCGTGCTCGATGCGGCGCGCGGCCGACACGGCCGCCGCCGAGAACAGCACGCACGCGACTGCGAGCGCGAACCAGGCCGGTTGCCAGCCGTGCGCGCGATGCACGAGCGTCGCGGGCACCAGCAGCGACGACGCGACGATCCCCCAGCCGGTGCCGCCGTAGTACAGGCCGAGCAGCAGCCCCGCGTCGCGTGGCGACGCGGACGCGAGCCGCGCGGCCAGCACGCCGCCGCTGATGAAGATCAGCGCGCTGCCGATGCCCGTCGCGACGCGCGCGGCGAGCAGCGCGTCGGCGCCCGACAGCAGCCCGCAAGCGGCCATCAGCGATACGGTGAGCACGCAGCCGGCGGTGAGCAGTGTGCCCGCGCGCCAGCGCCGCGACAGCAACGGGAAGACGAGCGCGCCGAGCAGATAGCCGGCCGCGTTGGCCGTATTGAGCGCGCCGGCCTCGGCGAACGACCAGCCGAGATCGGCCTTCATCGGCGGCAACAGCAGTGCATACGAAAAGCGCGCGAGCCCCAGCGCGATCGCGCTGCCGAGCGACAGCCGGACCGCGAGCCGCCATGCGGCCATCCGGTCGGCTTCGGCCGTGCCGGCGCCCGCCCGTGCGCGGGCGGCATGCTGCGGTGGCGGCGCTGCGCGCATCGCGGTGTCTCCATGATGGTTCGAATCGTCCAGCCTGACCGGCCGTGCGCGCGGCCGTGGCCGCGCGTGAGGAAGCCGTCAGATGGTGCCAGAAAACCGGCGGCGCCGCGCGTGCCCGGTGCGGCATCGGCAACCGCCGGCGCGCGAGCGCGGCCGGTCGTGCGTGCGCATGTTGCGCATGACCGAATGCAAAAAAAGAAGCCGCTATACGCCGATTGAAATTATAAAAAATACAATTCCCCGCTGAATTGCTCCCATCGCCGATATTCCAAAAAAAATCGCCGCGCGCGTTTGAATCGATTCGGCTTCATCCGGCCCCGGATCACGCCGACAGGCGCGAATTCCGCGTGTTTATCAGCGAACGACTAAAAACGCAGCAATGCATTGCATTCGATAAATCCTCAGACTAATATCGACGCCACTCGCCCGGCATTCAGGAAATACCGGGTGGGCGGCGGTAATACCCTTACCGTGCTTTCATGTTGAATCGCTGTTCACCACAGGAGAATTGACATGCAGGAAACCCAGCAGATCGAATTGCTTGACTGGATGCAGGAAGACACGCACCCCGAGGCCGTCGACATGATGGTCGAGGATGCGGTGGTGCCGTTCGGCACCGCGCTCTGGCCGGTCTGAGCGGCCCGCCCGTTCCCGCGGAAGGGCTGCGGCCCTTCCGCCGCTTCCGGAGACACGCATGCTGAACCTGCATCGCGCGCTGGGTTTTCATCCGGCGCTGCGCGACAAGCTCGCACGCGGCGAGACGGGCAAACTGCTGGTCGGCTACGACACCCGCAATCGCGACACCGCGTTGCGCGCGTTTTCCGCCCTGCCCGCCTCGCTCGACGCGACCACTCTCAGCCTCGAAAACACCGCACCCGACGACATCGCCGCCGCGCTCACGCAGGCCGATCTGTTCGTGCTGCTGTACGACTCCTCATGCCTGCCCACGCCGTCGCCGAGCGGGCCGCCGTTTCTTGCGGCGATCCGTCCCGCGATCGTCGAGCACTGGAACAAGTCGGTGCTGTTCAAGGATTACGGCCCGCATCTCGACGAGGCGTTCGCCGAATCGCTCGACGACATCGCCGCGCGCAACGCGCGGCTGATCGAAGCGGCCGTGCACGCATCGCAGATCCATTTCATCGACGAGGCCGGCAACCGTCTCAGCGGTTCGCTTGCGGCGGACCAGAAATGGACGAGCGTCGACGGCATGGGCAACCACGACGTCGTGCCCGGCGAGATCGCGACGCACGTCACCGACCTCAACGGCTCGATCGTGTTCAGCGGCACCTTCCTCGGCACCGTGCCGTTCGCGATCAAATACCGCGTGGCCGAGCGGCTCGCGACGCTGCACGTGCGCGACAGCCTGATCGACGGTTTCGACAGCGACGATGCGGGCTTCCGGCGCGACTTCGCCGCCTATCTCGAGCGCCACGACAATCACCGGCGCATCGAGGAGTTCGGGATCGGCACGAACCTCGGCATCCGCGCGCTGTACGGCCGCAACGCCGGCTTCGAGGAACGCCACCCGGGCCTGCATCTCGGTCTGGGCGGCGGCGCGAACGGCAGTCATCATCTCGACCTGATCTTCGCGCGCGGCACGCTCGCGTTCGACGAGCGGATCGTGTTCGACGGCGCGTTCGCCGTCTGAGCGCGCGTCAGGCTTCGGCGGCGGCAGCGTCGCCGAGCCACTTGAACATCACGAAGCAGTCGACGAAGCCGAGCCGCGCATGCCGATACGCGCGCGGCAGGCGCCCGACGATCTCGAAGCCGAGCTTCTGCCACAACGCGACGGCCACGTCGTTCGTCGCGACCACCGAATTGAACTGCATCGCGAGAAAGCCGCGCTCGCGCGCCACCTGCTGCGAGTGCTCGCACATCGCGCGCGCGAGCCCGCGGCCGCGCGCGGCCTCGCTGACCATGTAGCCGCAGTTGCACACGTGGCTGCCGGGGCCGGCCGCGTTCGGCTTCAGGAAGTACGAGCCGAGCAGCTCGCCATCCTGTTCGGCCACCCAGGTGCAGAGCGGCGCATCGAGCCACAGCGTGCGCGCGGCTTCGAGCGTCGGCGCGGGATCGAGCGCGTAGGTTTCCTGCGCGGCGACGACCGCGCGGTAGGTGGGCCAGAAACGCGCGAAGTCGTCTTCGGTCATCGGGCGAAGCGTGATCATTGGGGTCCTTGCGGTTGAAAGATGGGAGCGGAGTGGCGCGCGCATCAAGGCTGCACCATCCACACGAGCACCACCGTCGCCGGCGCCGCGTGCATGTCCGCCGGCGGGCGTTCGAGCCTCGGCTCGACGTCGAGTGCCTGCGCAATCGCGGCCGCATCGTCGACCGTCGTCGTGCGCACGATCGTCATCAGCCGCGCGGGCCGATGCAGCGTCTCGCGATACAGCGCGCCGTACCACAGCGGCCGCGTGCCGAGCGCGTCCTGCAACACGTACGGATAACGCCACAGCCGCAGCACGAGACGGCTGTCCGGCCGCGCGGGATCGACGCGCACGAACTCGCGCCGCGTGCTCTCGCCGTGCGTGTAGCGCGGCAGCACCGGCAACGCGTCGGCCTGCGCCTGCGGCAGGAGCCAGCGCAGTGCGCTCGCGGGCGACCACGGCGTCGCGCGTTGCCAGCCGGCCAGCGACAGATGGCGATCGAGCGTATCCGACGTCGCGCACCATTGCAGCGGCAGATACTCCTCGCGATCGCCGCCGATCTCGGTGCGTCGCACCGGCACGCGCTGCCAGCCGCCGCGCAGCCACTGGTCGACCGTCATCGCGACGACGTCGCCCACATGCGGACGCGCCGCGCGATCGAGCGCCCACTGCGCGGGCACGGTCCACACGCCGGCCGTCGCCGTGACGACCACCAGCGCGACCAGCGCGCCGCGCGGCTGCACGTGCTCGCGCACCCGCCAGTACGCATAGGTGGCGGCCAGCACCGCGAACCAGGCGAGCCCGAGGCTCCAGCCGCCGATCAGCCCCGACAGCCAGGTGTCGCCCACATAGAGCCGCGCGAAGCCGCCCAGTACGATCCACAGCACGACGGCCGTGACGACCGGCACGCGCCACAGCGCGGGCCGGTCGCGCGCGAGCAGCCAGCCGATGCCGCTGCTCGCGACGATCGCGAACGCCGCGTCGGCGTCGGGCAGCGGCACGTGCAACGTGCCGGGCGGCAGGCTCGCGGGCGTCGTGCCGAGCGCGCCGGCGCCGAACGCCGGCGCGAGCACGACCGCGACGCCGACCGTCGCGGCCCACCACGCCGACGTCAGCCAGCAGCGGTGGATCATCAACCAGACGAGAAACGCAGCGGCGACGATCAGCCCCGTATCGCGTCCATGCAGCACGGCCAGCGCGCGCATCGCCGCATCGACGGGCGGCGTGCGCAGGTTCTGCAGAAATGAGTACAGCGCAATGTCGGCATGCGTGAGCGGATCGTTCGCGACGACGTCGCGCACGACGTCGCCGAACAGCCACACGCAGCCGACGAACAGCAGCGCGAGCACCGGCACGGCGCCGGGCAGCCGCCGAAGCGCTTCGATCGCCGCGTGCAGCCGCGTGCCGAAGCGCGGCCAGCGCCGCGCGCACGCGTGCATGCCCGCGGCGGCTATGCGGCGCAGCAACGGCCAGCCGCGCCGCAGCGTGAGGCGCACGCCGATCCATACGAGCGCGACGAGCGCGGCCACCACCAGCAGAATCGCCGCGACCCGCACGCTGATCGCGGCGGCCAGCGCGGCCGACGCACCGAACAGAATGCCGGGCGCGACGTGCACGGGCGCCCAGATCAGCGCCGAGACGATGTTGACCGGATAGAACGCGCGTCGCGGCAGCGTCGCGCATCCGACCACGACCGGCACGACCGCGCGCACCGGCGCGAGGAAGCGCGCGAGGACGATGCTCTTCATGCCGTGGCGCAACACGAACTGCTCGCCGCGCGCATAGGCGTTCGCGTAGCCGAAGCGCACCCAGCCGTTGCGAATCGCGCCGCGATAGCGGCGGCCGACCTCGTAGCTGACGCCGTCGCCGACGATCGCGCCGACCGCCGCGACGCCGAGCGTCGTCCAGGCGTCGAGCGCGCCCGCGCCGACCAGCGTGCCGGCCGCGAACATCACGGCACCGGCCGGCACGATCGTGCCGATCAGCGCGATCGATTCGGCACAGGCGACGACGAACACCACCGCCAGCACGAGCAGCGGATGCGCGCCGATCGCGGCCAGCCAGCCGTGGATCGCGTCGCTCATCGCGGGCCGCCGGGCATCACTGTGCGCCGCGCCGGCAGCGGGCGCATCGCGGCGGCGCGCGGCTTCGTCGATGCGCGTGCGCGCCCGTGGGCAGCGTCAGTCGAACTCGTGCTGCCGCGCGTCCGCCTCGAGCGGCGCGTCGTGGTAACCGACGGTCGCGATTTCGTGCAGATAGCGCGCGAGAAACGCGCCGATCGACCCGGCTTCCTCGTACTGATGGACATGACGAAACTCATGGGTGAGCAAACGCCGCGTGTCGTGGCCGCGCAGCACGAAGACCGCGTGGCCGAGCGTGAGGCCGATCGTCTCCGGCGCGAGCAGCCCGGAGTCGTGGGCGATCGCGCCCAGCGTCGGCGTATCGGGAAACGGCAGCCGATCCGCGATCACGACGCGGATCCGCTCCGGCTGCGCGACGCCGACGGCGCGCGCATCGGCGTGCTGCGCGCGCGTCAGAGGCGCGCCGTGCGCAAGCCCCTGCGCGGCCTGCGCACCGGCCCACGCGACGGCGTCGGGCAGCACGGACGGCAGGATGTGGACGAGATCGACCATCGTCGGGATTCCTTCGGCGGGACGCATTCCAATCGCTCACCAGTTTATCTCTTAAACAGGCCGGCCCGCGGTCCGCGGCATCGACCGGCGGCCGACGACCACGCGGAAACGCCCGCCCCGTCTGGCGCTGCCGCCTGCACCTGTACGCGGCGATCGTTTCGCTGCAATATGCATTCCCCGCTCAAGTGTCTCAAAAAGATACATCGGGCACACCGTTTGCCGCTGCGGCGGAATATATTGTTGGACGAACAGCCGCGGCCACGCGGCGCCATCCGGGAGAGAACCGCTCGATGATCAGGGTAATTCTGGCTGACGATCATGCAGTGATGCGCGACGGGCTGCGTCACATCCTGGAGACGGCCGGCGGCTTCGACATCGTCGGCGAGGCGAGCGACGGCGACGCCACGCTGGCGCTCGCCGAACGGCACACCGCCGACGTGCTGCTGCTCGATCTGTCGATGCCGGGGCCGACCGGCATCGACCTGATCCGGCTGCTGAAGAAACGCGCGCCGTCGCTGCGGCTGCTGGTGCTGACGATGCACGCGGAGACGCAATACGCCGCACGCGCGTTCAAGGCCGGCGCGACCGGCTACCTGACCAAGGACAGCGCGAGCACCGCGCTGGTGGAAGCCGTCGGCAAGGTCGCGGCGGGCGGCGTGTACGTCAGCCCGTCGGCCGCCGAGAGCCTCGCGCGCACGCTGCGTACGCCGGCCGACCTGCTGCCGCACGAACGGCTGTCCGCGCGCGAGCTCGACGTGATGCGTCGCATCGTGGCCGGTCAGACGGTCACGCGGATCGCCTCGGAGCTGGCGCTGAGCGCGAAAACGGTCAGCACCTACAAGACCCGCATCCTCGAGAAGATGGATCTGCCGCACGAGGCCGCGCTGGTGCGCTATGCGGTGCGCCACGAGCTCGATCTCGGCGTGGGCGACGCATGATGGCCGCGTTCCGCATGCGCGAGCCGGCCGCCGCCGCCGACGACGACGCGCCACAGCCGTCGCACATGTTCATGTCGTCGCTGCCGCCGGGCCGGCGCGAGCGGCGGCTCGCGCTCGCGACGGTGCTCGTGTCGGTCGCGATCTTCGTCGCGCTCGCGCCGTTCGCGCGCATGCAGCTGCCGCGGGTATGGGGCTTCATTCCGGTGTACCAGTCGGCGATCGTCGTCAGCGACATCGTGACGGCCGGGCTGCTGCTCGGCCAGTTCGCGATCCTGCGCGAGAAATCGCTGCTCGCGCTCGCCGGCGGCTACCTGTTCACGGGCTTCATGGCCGGCACGCACATGCTGACCTTTCCGGGGCTGTTCGCGCCGACCGGCCTGCTCGGCGCCGGCGAGCAGACCACCGCATGGCTGTATCTGTTCTGGCACGGCGGCTTTCCGTTGGCGCTCGGCGTATACGCGCTGCTGCGCGCGGCCTCGCGTACGCGCAGCCCATCGCTGCAGCGGCGCCGCGCGGCGGTTCCCGTGCTGCTGTGCATCGCGCTGACCGCCGGCGCGACCGCCGCGCTCGCGTTGCTCGCGACCGCCGGCCACGATTTGCTGCCGCGCATCATGGACGGCAACCGGATGACCGCGACGATGACGAACGCGATCGCGGTCGTCTGGGGGTTGAACCTCGCGGCGCTCGTGCTGCTGTGGCGGCAGCGGCGCCGTCACTCGGTACTCGATCTGTGGCTGATGATCGTGCTGGTCGCGTGGCTGTTCGACATCGCGTTGTCGTCGATGCTGAACCACGGGCGCTTCGACCTCGGCTTCTACGCGGGGCGCACCTACGGCCTCGTCGCGTCGGCCGTCGTGCTGTTCGCGCTGCTGTTCGAGAACGGCCGGCTTCATGCGCAGACGGTGCACGCGCTCGCCGGCGCGCGCTATCAGCACCTGCTGGTCGTGCAGAAGAGCGCGCAGCTCAACGACGCGAACGAACGGCTCGAGCAGCGTGTCGCGGCGCGCACCGCGCAGTTGAGCGCGTCGAACCGCGACCTGCGGCGCGAGGTCGAGGAGCGCGTGCGCGCGGAGCGGGCGCTGCAGGCGTCGCGCGAGGAGTTGCGGGAAATCGCGGCGATGAGTGCGAGCGCGCGCGAGGCCGAACAGCGCCGCATCGCGCGCGAGCTGCACGACGAACTCGCGCAGACGCTCGCGACGCTGAAGAACGACCTCGAATGGCTGCTCGATCACGTGCCGCAGGAAGACGCGACCCTGGCCCGCAAGATCGGCGCGATGCACGCGCTCGCGCGCGGCGCGGTCACCGCGACGCGGCGCATCGCGTCCGACCTGCGCCCGCTGATGCTCGACGACCTCGGGTTCGCGGCCGCGATGCAATGGCTCGTCGAAGATTTCCAGCGCCGTCATGGGGTCGCTTGCACGCTGCGCGTCGAGCCCGGCGAATTGCAGCTCGACGAGCCGTATGCGACCGCCGTGTTCCGCATCGCGCAGGAAGCGCTCGCGAACGTCGCGCGGCATGCGGCGGCGTCGAGCGCGAGCGTGGCGCTCGCGTATCGCGACGAAACGCTCGTGCTGACGATTCGCGACGACGGCGCCGGCTTCGATCCGGGTGCGCCGCGCAAATCCGCCTCGTTCGGGCTGGTGGGCCTGCGCGAGCGCGCCTACCTCGTCGGCGGCACGCTGCGCATCGACACGACGCTCGGCGAAGGAACGACGGTCGAGGTGGAGGTTCCGGTGGCGGCCGCGCATGTCGCGATCGCGTACGACGCACGCCACGCCGCGCGCACACAGGAATGACCGGCGAGGAGCACGCCGGCGCGCGCGGCGTGGCGCATCACGCCTGCGCGGCGACCATCGTGCGCTCGGAGCGCGCCCACGCGATCAGCGCGCCGATCCCGAGCAAGGCGAGGCACACGATCGGCACGATCATCGGCCCGAACGCGGTGCCCGTGACCTTGCCCGCGAACGGCATCAGGTTCTGGCTGAAGAAGCCGCCGAGGTTGCCGATCGAGTTGATCGCCGCGACGCTCGCCGCTGCGCGCGCGCCGGTGAAGTAGCGCGGCGGCATCGACCAGAAGCACGGATACAGCAGCGGAATGCACGCACCGCCGAGCACGAGCGCGATGAAGCGCAACGGTGTGGACGGCAGCACGAGGCTCATCAGGAAGCCGAGTGCGCCGAGCGCGGCGACGATCGCGATGGTGCGCAGGATGCTCTTCGCGCGGCGCAGCTTCGACGGCAGCCACACCAGCAGCACGACCGCGAGCGCCCACGGCAGCATGCTCAGCAGACCGTTCGTGCTGCTCGACACGCCGAACGATTTCACCAGCGTCGGCAGCCAGTACGTGACGCCGTACAGCGACGTCGACATCAGCATGTAGGTGGCCGCGAACAGCATCACGCGCGGATCGAGCAGCGCAGCCCACGGCTTCGCATGGACGGCCTGCGCCGGCTTCTCGCGTTCGAGCGCGGCGGCGACGATCTGCTTCTCGCGTTCGTCGAGGAACGGCGCCTCGCGGAACGATGCGGGCAGCACGCGGAACACGACGATCGCGACGAGCACGGCCGGCACGCCAGTCGCCACGAACACCCACTGCCAGCCCGCGAGCCCCCACACGCCGTTCAGGCCGAGCAGCACGCCGCCGACCAGCGAGCCCAGCATGTTCGCGAGCGCGCTGCCGAGCGTGAAGATGCCAAGCACCTTCGCGCGGTAGCTCTGCGGGAACCACAGCGTCAGGTAGTAGATGACGCCCGGATAGAAGCCGGCCTCGGCGATGCCGAGCAGGAAGCGCAGCGAGCAGAACGCCGGCATCGACGTGGTGAAGCCCATCAGCACGGTGATGAGCCCCCACGTCAGCATGATCCGCGCGAGCCATACGCGCGCGCCGTAGCGATGCAGCGCAAGCGTGCTCGGCACTTCGAACAGCAGGTAGCCGATGAAGAACAGCGACAACGCGAGGCCGAACGCGGCTTCGGTCATCCCGAGGCTGTGCACCATCTGCAGCTTCGCGAAGCCGACGTTCTGCCGGTCGATGAATGCGATCAGGAACATCACGACGAGGATCGGCAGCAGGCGCCGCGCGATCTTCGACATGATGCGCTGTTCTTCGGCGGACGCGGGGTCCAGGGTATCGGTGGCATTCACTACGGGCTCCTCCGTGAATCGGTTGCTGATCGGTTGAACCGGCGCGACGCGCGCGCCCGGCTATTCGGTGGTATCGGTTGAATCGGTGCTCAGCTCGGCCGGTATGCGTCGAGCATCGGCGCGAACATCTCGTGCCACGCGCGGGGCTTCGCCTTGATCGTGCCGGCGAGGTACAGGAAGTCGACGTAGTCCATCAGCTGGTTCGGCCGCACCGAGAAACGCGTGTCGGGCGCGGCCAGCATCTGCAGCACGTCGTCGTGCGACACGCCGACGCCCGACGACGCCGCATACAGCGCGGCCGCCGCGCGCGGGTCCTGCGCGATCAGCCGGTTCGCTTCGTCGAGCGCGCCGAGAAACGCCATCGCCAGCGCGGGCTCCGTATCGACGAGCCGCTTCGGCGCGAACACGACGTCGAGCGTCAGCGGCCCGAGCACGTCGACCGAATTCACGACGCGATGAATGCCCGGCTGCCGCAGCTCGAGCGTCGAGAACGGCGGCGACGTGAAGTGCGCGGTGATGCCGCCGTCGCGGCGGATCAGCGCCTGCATCGCCTGCGGGTGCGGCAGGTTCACGGTGATCGAATCGAGCTGCGCGAAATGGCGCGCGCCGAGCTGCCGGCTCGCGACCATCTGCAGCACCACCGCCGACAGCGACGTGCGAATGCCGGGCACCGCGATCCGGTCGGACGGCGTGAAGTCGCGCAGTGCGACGAGGCCCGGCCGGTTCGCATTCAGCGACAGCGACGTCGTCGACAGGCCGCTGATGCCGATCACCTCGACGTTCGGAATCCCGCGTGCGCGCGCCCACAGCTCGATGAAGCCCGGCGCGCCGGCCGCCGCGAAATCGAGCGTGCCGGCCATCATCGCGTCGTTCACGGAGTTGCCGCCGTCGAGCAGCACCCAGTCGAGGGCGATGTCGCGCAACCCATGCCGCGCCGCGTGACGCTCGAACAGCCGCTGCTTCTCCATCACGAGCAGCGGCAGATACAGCACGCCATATCCTTTCGAGATCCGTACCGTACGCGGCTTCGCACGCGCGAGCGGCGGTGCGGCCAGCAGGCCGAGCGCGAGGCCCGCGCCTGCGGCGACGAGCGCACGTCGGCGCGGCGACGTCGTCACGCGCAGCTCCGCGTGCAACGGAGATCGCACGCGGACCGGCCGGCGTGCGCTGCGCTGCGTCGCGCATGGGGCCGCGCGCTCGCGGTGCGCGTCAGATGCTGCATGTTGCCGTCTCCTCTGGTATTAATGCCGTCTTCGCTCGTTTCGGCTGAACACAGGTTATCGGGCGAGTCTGAGAAAATGCTGAGATCCCGCCCCCGGGGAAACCCGTAACCCTTCATTGCGAACGGCACCATGCGCATTCTCGTCGTCGAGGACGATGCCGAAATCGGCGCGGCGATCCGCGCGCGGCTCACGCGGCTCGGCCATGCGGTCGACCACGAAACCGACGGCGCGACCGCCAACAGCCTGCTGCGCGTCGAGCGCTTCGATCTCGTCGTGCTCGATGCGAACCTGCCCGGCCTCGACGGCTTCGCCGTGCTGCGCAACCTGCGTGCGGCGGGCAGCACGACGCCGGTGCTGCTCGTCACTGCGCGCTCGGCGATCGACGACCGCGTGAGCGGCCTCGGCCTCGGCGCCGACGACTACCTCGTGAAGCCGTTCGACTACCGCGAGCTCGATGCGCGCGTGCAGGCGCTGCTGCGCCGCAACAGCGGTCATGCGAACGACGTGCTGACGCTCGGCGGCCTCGTGATCGACCGCAGCAGCCGGCTCGCGGAGCTCGACGGCCAGCCGCTGTCGCTGTCGCGCCAGGAGTTCGCACTGCTCGAGATTCTCGCGAGCCGCCCGCAGCGAATCTTCTCGAAGGACGAGCTGCTGAATCAGTTGTTCAGCTTCGGCAACGAGCCGAGCGCGAACGCGGTCGAGCAGTACGTGACGCGCGTGCGCAGGAAGCTGCACGGCAGCTCGGTCGAGATCCGCACCGCGCGCGGGATGGGGTATCAGATTGCCGCGCACTGACTGGTTTCCGAAGACGCTGTTCGGCCGCACGCTGCTGCTGATCGCGCTCGTCGTCGCGACCGGCGCGCTCGCGCTCGCCGCGATCGCGCGCTACTACGCGGGCGTCGCGGCGGAGCGCGCGTACGACCAGCTGCTTGCAGGCGCGTCGATCCAGGTCGCGGAAAACCTCTACGTGCAAGGCGGCGTGCTCGCGCTGAACCCGCCGGTCGCCGCGCTGTCGACGCTGTCGCGCTACGACCTCGTCTACTACAAGGTCGTCGATTCGCGCGGCGTCGTCGTGGCCGGCTACGGCGATCTCGCGAGCCCCGCGACAGCGGCCGCCGCGAAGCAGGGGCCGGCGTTCGCGGACGCCGTGTACCAGGGGCATCGCGTGCGCACCGCGACCATCGCGCGCTACATGCCCGAGGAGAGCACGCCGGGCTGGGCGATCGTCACCGTTGCGCAGACAACGAACGCGCGGCAGCAGCTGACCAACGACATGAGCATCAAGGTGTGGACGCTGATCGTGTTGATGAGCGTGCTCGCGATCGGCGCAAGCGGGCTCGCGATCCGGCGCGGCCTGCGCCCGCTCGCGCAGATCGGCGCGATCATCGCTGCGCGCGACCCGGCCGACCTGCGGCCGGTGGCCGTCGACACGCCGAGCGAGATCGACGCGATCATCGGCTCGATCAACGGGCTGATGCGAAGGCTGGCCGAGCGGATCAACGCGATGCAACGCTTCATCGCCGATGCCGCGCACCAGATGCGCACGCCGCTCGCGCGGCTCGACGCGCAGATCGAGCTGCTCGACGGCGAACACGATCCGGCCCGGCATGCGGCGCGGCTCGATGCGTTGCGCGCGACTTGCGCCGATGTCGGACGTCTCACCGGGCAGTTGCTCAATCACGCGATGGTGATCCATCGCACCGAGGCGGTGCCGCTGCAACCGGTCGAGCTCGTCGCGCTCGCGAAGGACGTGCTCGGCCGCGCGATTCCGCTCGCCGGCGCGCGCGACGTGGCCGTTGCGTTCGCGAGCGATGCACCGCAAGCGTGGATCGACGGCGATGCGATCAGCCTGCAGGAGGCGTTGTCGAACGTGCTGCACAACGCGCTGCTGCACGGACATGCGGACGATATCGTCGTGTCGGTCGCGACGGCGGGCAATGCGGAGGATGGCGTCACGCTCACCGTCACCGACAACGGCCGCGGGATCGCGCGCGAGCATTGGGACGCGGCGTTACAGCCGTTCGTGCGGATCGCGGCGGACGGCAGCGAGCGCCGCACGGGCTCGGGGCTCGGGCTCGCGATCGTGCAGGAGGTGATGAAGGCGCACGGCGGGCGCGTCGGGTTCGCGTTTCCCGACGCGGGCGGGTTTGCGGTCGTGTTGACGTTTCCACGGGCGGTGGGGAGTGGGCGGGGAGCGTGAGCACGCAGCATACTGCCGCCGTCAGGCCGTCACGGCATCCCCGCCGAGATACGCATCGCGCACGCGTTCGTCGTCGAGCAGCGCCCTCGCCGGCCCTTCGAGCGCGACGCGCCCCGTCTGCAACACGTATCCGTAGTGCGCGATCTCCAGCGCGAGGCTCGCGTTCTGCTCGACCATGAACACCGTCACGCCCTGCCGGTTGATCGCATCGATGAGTTCGAGCACCTTGTCGACGTAGAGCGGCGACAAGCCCATCGTCGGCTCGTCCATGCAGATCAGTTTCGGCCGCGCCATCAGCGCACGCGCCATCGCGAGCATCTGCTGCTCGCCGCCCGACAGCGTGCCCGCACGCTGCGCGAGCCGCTCCTTCACGCGCGGAAACAGGTCGAGCACGCGCGCGTAATCGTCGGCGACCGCCGCGCGGTCGCCACGCGTGTACGCGCCCATCAACAGGTTCTCGCGCACGCTCATGTCGCCGAACAGCCGCCGCGCCTCGGGCACCGCCGCGATCCCGCGCCGGACGCGCTGCGGCGTCGCGAGCGACGTCACGTCGTCGCCGTCGAAGCGCACGACGCCGCGCCCCGGCCGCATCAGCCCGAGAATCAGCTTCATCGTCGTCGACTTGCCGCTCGCGTTGCCGCCGAGCAGGCTGACGATCTGCCCGCGGCCGACCTCGAAGCTCACGTCGAAATGCACCTGCACCGGTCCGTAGAACGTGTCGAGGTGCTCCAGTTTCAGCAGCGTGTCGGTCATCGCGAGGTCAGCTCCAGAAAATGGTGGGCTCATGCCGCCGCGCGCGCGGCGTCCGCATGGCGGCGCCCGAGATAGGCCTCGATCACGCGCGGATCGTGCCGCACGTCGCGCGGCGCGCCTTCGGCGATCTTCACGCCGTTGTCGAGCACCATCACGCGATCGGATACGCGCATCACGAGCTCGAGCTTGTGTTCGATCAGCAGGATCGTCAGGCCGCCCGCCTTCAGCGACTGGATCAGTTGCAGCATCTCGGCGGTCTCGGTCTCGTTCATCCCGGCGGTCGGCTCGTCGAGCAGCAGCAGGCGCGGGTGCAGCGCGAGCGCGCGGCCGATCTCGACGCGTCGGCGGTTCGCATACGACAGGCTATGCGCCGGGTGATCGATGCGCGGCGCGAGCCGCTCGCCGAATCGCGCGACGATGTCGCGCGCTTCGGCGCGCAACGCGGCTTCCTCGCGCCGCACCGACGCGGGCCGCACCAGCGCGCGCCATACCTCGGCCGCCGCGCCGAGCACCGGCCAGCCGCGTCGCGCCGCCCGCAGCCGCGCATGGGCGCCGATCAATACGTTGTCGAGCACGCTCAGGTTGCCGAACACGCGGCCGTGCTGAAACGTGCGCGCGATGCCGAGCGCCGC
The DNA here is from genome assembly GCF_004368385.1 of Burkholderia sp. B10. NCBI lineage: Bacteria > Pseudomonadati > Pseudomonadota > Betaproteobacteria > Burkholderiales > Burkholderiaceae > Burkholderia > Burkholderia sp. B10. The sequence continues at coordinate 24,823 of NZ_PQMX01000014.1, forward strand.
GAGCCGCTCCGGTGCGACGCCGGTGATGTCGCTCCCGTCGAACGTCACGCGGCCGGCGTCGGGACGGTCCGCGCCCGCGATCAGGTTGAACAGCGTCGACTTGCCCGCGCCGTTCGGGCCGATCACGCTCAGCAATTCGCCGTCGGCGAGCGTCAGGCTCGCGGCGTCGAGCGCGGTCACGCCGTCGAAGCGGCGTGTCAATCCGCGCACGTCGAGCAACGGTCGACGAGTGGTCATCGCATTTCTCCTTACACGGTGCCGAGCAGGCCCTGCGGCCGGAACCGGACGAGCAGCACCAGCACGACGCCGTAGATCAGCATCCGATAGTCGGCCGCCCAGCGGAACAGCTCGGGCAGCCCGATCAGCGCAACCGCGCCGACGATACCGCCAAGCACGTTGCCGAGCCCGCCGAGGATCACCATCGTCAACGCAAGGATCGAGACCTGCGAATCGAAGGTCTGGTGATTGATGTAGCTGTACAGATGCGCGGCGATTCCGCCGCTCACGCCGGCCGCCACGCCGCCGACCGCGAATGCGATCGCCTTGTAGCGATTCGGCGCGATGCCGTGCGCGCGTGCGGCGACGTCGTCCTCGCGCACCGCGCGCAGCGTACGGCCGAGATGCGAGCGCAGCAGCCGCACCTGCAGCAGCGCCAGCACGACGAGCACCGCGAGTGCGAACCAGTACGCGGCGCGCGCGGTGCTCGCCCACGGCAGCGGCGCGATGCCGGTGATGCCGAGCGGGCCGCGCGTGAGGCCGTCCCAGTTCAGGATCACGAGGCTCACCACTTCGCCGATGCCGAGCGTCGCGATCGACACGTAGTGGCCGCGCAAGCGGAATGCCGGATAGACGAGCAGCGTGCCGAGCGCCGCGGTGATCGCGCCCGCACACGGGATCGTCACGGCCGGCGACCAGCCGAGATCCGACGACAGCAGCGCCGATGCATACGCGCCGATCACGAGCAGCGCCGCATGGCCGAGCGAGATCTGCCCGACCGTGCCGGCCACCAGCGTGAGGCTCAGTGCGAGCAGCCCGTACAGCCACGCGTTGGTCAGTGTCTGCAGCACATACGGCGACGCGCCGAGCCACGGCAGCGCGGCAGCCAGCACGATCAGCGCCGCGACGGCCGGGCGCGACACGCGTACGTGCCTCGCAGCGGCGAGGAAGGTGCCGGTCATCGGCTCGGGCGGCAGCGCGCGCTTCGCGCTGAACAGCCCGTTCGGCCGCCATACCAGGAACACGATCAGCAGCCCGAACGCGAACAGGTCGCGATAGCTCGTCCCGAACAGCGCGACGCCGTAGCTTTCGACGAGACCGAGCAGCAGGCTGCCCGCAATCGCGCCCGGCACGTTGCCGAGCCCGCCGATCAGCAGCGCGACCACGCCCTTGAGCGTCGCCTGGAAGCCCATCGCAGGATCGATGCTGTTGTAGTACATGCCGACCAGCAGCCCGCTGACGCCGCCGAGCGCGCATGCGATTGCGAACACGGCCTGGTTCACGCGATCGACGTCGACGCCCATTTGCAGCGCCGCGTCGCGGTCCTGCGCAGTGGCGCGCACGGCCCAGCCGAGCCGCGTGAAGCGCAGGAATCCGTACAGCAGTGCGGCCGCCGCGATGCCGATGCCCGCGATCAGCAGGTCGAGCGCGCCGAGCGTCGCGCCCGCGATCCGCACGTGCCAGTCGGGCAACGGCGTCGGCACGGCGCGCGGATCGGCGCCGAACACGAGCTGCACGAGCTGATCGAGGATGAAACTGATGCCGATCGTCGCGAGCAGCGGCGCGATCCGCGCCGCGTGGCGCAACGGCCGCAGCCCGATGCGCTCGATCGCGATGCCGAGCGCCGCGCAGCCCGCGACCACCGCCGCGAGCGCGACGGGCAGCGGCAGGCCGAAGCGCGTCAGGCACAGCCAGCCGACGAACGCGCCCACCATGTAGACCGAGCCGTGCGCGAAGTTGATCAGATGCGACACGCCGAAGATCAACGCGAGCCCGACCGCGAGCAACGCGTAGATGTTGCCGACGATGAGACCGTTGAGCGTGTAGTCGAGCCAGGAAGCCATCACGATACGTCCGTCGAAAGCATGCGGGTCAGGGCGCGCGCTGGATCAGCGCGCGGCGAGCTGCGGCTTCGCGCCGTCCCACAGCGCCCACTGCCCCTGCTTCACCACGAGATAGACGGTGCGGGCGCCCGCGACACGGCGCGTCTGCGGGTCGAAGCGCACCTTGCCGAAGATCACGCTCGGCACGTCGCTCACCTTCGCGAAGCCGTCGTGCGCGGCCGCACGCGTGGTCCCGTAGCGGCGCAGCACGTCGGCCGACAGGATCAGCGCGTCGTACGCGCGCGCCACGAACGAATCGGGATCCGCATGATATTTCGCGCGATAGCGCTGCACGAACGCCTGCACTTCCGGACGCGGTTCGGCCGGGAAAAAGTTCGACTCGGTATAGACGCCTTCCACGGCCGTGCCGCCCAGTTCGAGGAATTTCGGCGAATACACGGAGCCGACCGCCGCGATCGGCAACGCGAGGCCCGCGCTACGCGCCTGACGCACGATCTGCGCGCCGTCGGCGTAATACGAGATCAGCACGATCGAATCGGGCTTCGACGCACCGATGCGCACGAGCGTCGAGCGGAAGTCCTTCTCCGCCGGCTGGTAGCCTTCGGCCGCGACGACCTGCGCGCCGAGCCCCGCCGCCGCCTTCGCGAAGATGTCCTTGCTCGTGCGGCCCCAGTCGGTGTTCAGGTACAGCACCGCAATCCGCTTGAAGCCGAGCTCCTTCACCGCGTAACGCGCCAGCAGCGGCTGCTCCTCGGCCTGACTGAGCGCGGTGCTCCACAGGTAGTCGCCGCCCTTCGTGAAATCGGGATGCGAATTCGTGAAGCCGAACTGAATCAGCTGCCCGCGCTGGTAGATCGGCGACGCGGCCATCGACGTCGCGCTGGAGAAGTCGCCGAGCTCGATCACGATGCGCGGATCGGCGACGAATTTCTGCGCGATCGCGACCGCTTGGCGCGGGTCGCTGCGGCTGTCCTGGAAATCCACCGCGAGCGGGCGGCCATGGATGCCGCCGCTGCCGTTGATCTCGTCGAGCGCGAGATCGAAGCCGCGCTTCCATTGCTCGCCGTATTGCGCGTCCTGCCCGGTGAGCGGTCCGCTCACGCCGATCACCAGCGGCTCGCCCGATACGCCCGCGGCGAGCGCGCCGCCCGTCGACAAACCCCATGCGGCAGCCAGCGCCGCAACCGTGCCCAGTGCGCGCCGCCATGCGCCGCGTGTGTCGATGCCCGATACCTTCATACGCCCCCCAGCCGTCCGCCAATCGAAAAGAGTGACGGCATGTAACCATCTGCCTCAGGGCGTTCCAACGAAGTTTTGCGCATATCGATATCGCACGCGGCGCGAAGCCGAACGCGTGCGTCGATGCATCGGCGTGCGGCGCACATGCACGGCGCGTGCGTACGCGGCGCAGCGCTTTGATTCGATTGAGGTTCGACATGCGCGGCCGTGCGGGACCGGCACGCATGCACGTAATCGAACTCCGCGCGGTGCGCCCGCGCTTCGCACTTTTCGCGCTGTCGATAGCAAAAATCATTATATGAATCACGCATGCTGGCGCTCCTACAATGCGCACATTGCATCATCGGAACGCGCCATGGAGTTGCATCAACTCGAAGCATTTTCGGCGGTCATGTCGGCCGGCAGCGTCACCGGCGCGGGCGAACTGCTCGGCCGTTCGCAGCCGGCCGTCACGCGGCAGATCCAGGAGCTCGAAGCCGATCTCGGCTATGCGCTGTTCGACCGGCACGGCCCCCGCGTCACGCCGACGCGCCGCGCGTTCCTGCTCTACGACGAAGTCGAGCGTTCGCTCGTCGGCCTGCGCGCGATCGAAGCGCGGGCACGCGCACTCGGCGACGAAACGGCCGAGCCCGTGCGCATCGCGGCCACGCCTTCGCTCGCGGCCGCGCTCGTGCCGGCCGCGCTCGCCGCGCTGCCCGACGGCGCGCACGCGCCGCATTACCAGCTGCGCAGCGAATCGGCCGAACACGTCGTGCACGAAGTGCTGGCAGGCACCGCCGATATCGGCGTCGTCACGTTGCCGATCGCGCATGCCGGGCTCGACGTGCACTGGATCGCGCAAGCCCGTTGCGTCGCCGTGCTGGCCGCGGCCGATCCGCTCGCGACCAAGCCGCGTATCACACTGCGCGATCTCGCGCGGCGCCGCATCGTGACGGTCGCGAACCGGCACCGGCTGCGCCAGCGCATCGATGCGGCGTTGGCCGCAGCACGTGTCGACGTCCGTGTATTCGTCGAGACCAACGCATCGCTGAATGCCGTGATGGCCGCGCGCGCCGCGCTCGGGATCGCGATCGTCGATCCGGCAACGGGCGTCGCACTGCCGGTCGAAGGCGTCGTCGTACGCCCGCTCGATGCGGACATACCGTTTGCGTTCGGCGTCGCGACGCCGGCCGGCAAGCCGCGCACGGCCGCCGTCGACGCGCTGCTCGACGCGCTGCAGCGCACGACGCGCACACTCCTCGACGGCGTGATCTTTCACGATGCATCTGTGCACGACGCGTGGATGCGCGGCGACCGGCCGCGCACCGACGGCGACGCGCGCCCGGCTCGCGCGACGCGCCCTACCCGATCGACCCGAACCGCGCACGCGCGCGGCGCCCGCAAGGAGGCCGCATGACGGCGACGCCCGACACACTCGCGGCACTGGAAGCACGTGTCGCGCAGGACCTGCGCTGGCTCGACCTGCCCCCGCCGTCGTGGGTGCCGCCGCGCGAGGTCGACGGTGCGCGCGTACTCGACGTCGCGATCGTCGGCGGCGGCATGGCAGGGCTCGCGGCGTCGGCCGAGCTGCGTCTGCTCGGCATCGACAACCAATGCGTGATCGACCGCGCGCCGGCCGGCTATGAAGGCCCGTGGGTCACCTTCGCGCGGATGGAGACGTTGCGCTCGCCAAAGCAGCTCGCCGGCCCCGCGCTCGGGCTCCCCGCACTGACCTTTCGCGCGTGGTTCGAAGCCTGCCACGGCCGCGACGCATGGGATGCGCTCTACAAGATCCCGCGCACGCAGTGGATGGACTATCTGCGCTGGTACCGCCGCGTGCTCGACCTGTCGGTGCACAACGACACCACGCTCGTCGCACTGCGCCCGCGTGACGACGGCCTGCTTGCGCTCGACTTGCAAGCGAGCGGCGCAACGCGGACGGTGCTCGCGCGTCACGTCGTACTGGCGACCGGCCGCGACGGACTCGGCGGCCCGTACGTTCCGCCCGTCGCGCAACGCGTGCCGCGCACGCGCTGGGCGCATTCGTCCGAGCCGATCGATTTCGCGGCGCTCGCCGGCAAGCGCGTCGGCGTGGTGGGCGCGGGCGCGTCCGCGTTCGACAATGCCGGTACCGCACTCGAGGCAGGCGCCGCTCGCGTCGACCTGCTGTTCCGTCGCGCGGACATTCCGCGCATCAACAAGCTGACCGGCATCGGCAGCCCGGGCCTCGTGCATGGCTTCGCCGCGCTCGACGACGCGACGAAGTGGCGCTTCATGCACTATGCGCTGACGTCGCAGACACCGCCGCCGCGCGAGAGCGTGCTGCGCGTGTCGCGGCACCCGCACGCGTACTTCCATGCGGCCAGCCCGATCGAAACGCTGGTCGACGCTCATGACGGGCTGCAGGTCGTCACGCCGCGCGGTCGCTACACGGTCGATTTCCTGATCTTCGCGACGGGCTTCCATTCCGATTGGACCACGCGCACGGAATTCGCATCGTTCGGGCCGCATGTGCGGCGCTGGAAGGATCGCTACCAACCGCCGCCCGGCACCTGGCTCGACGAACTCGCCGAGTCGCCCGATCTCGGTCCCGCGTTCGCGTTCCAGGAACGCGAGCGCGGCGCATGCCCAGCCGTCACGCGCATCCACTGCTTCAACAATGCGGCGAGTCTGAGCCACGGCAAGCTGTCCGGCGACATCCCCGCGATCAGCGCGGGCGCGGGACGGCTCGCGCGCGGCATCGCGAGCCGGCTGTTCGACGACGATCGCGACCGCCACTACGACGCGCTCGTCGCGTTCGCCAACGCGGAGCTGCATGGCGACGAATGGCGCGACGCCGACGCGTGGACGGCGCCTTCCACGACACCCGTGACCACCGGAACCCACCACGATGATTGATACCCAACCGCCGGCCGCCGCGCCGGATACGATCGACGCGGTCGCCGGGCTGCGCGACGACAGTCCGGTCGCCGCACTGCGCCGCGCGCGCGAGAAGGTGCTGCGCCATACGCAGTTGAGCGAAGCCGCGCTGTTCGATGCCGCGCTGCCCGATCTTTCGCTCATCGAGCGTCTGCATGCGGCGCGCTACGTCGCGCAGCGATCGAGTGCGCACGCACTCGCCGCGACCTACCACGCGCGGCTGATCGAGGCGGGCGGCACGCCGGACGACATCGCGCGCGCCGACGCCGACGCATTCGATGCGCTGCCGCGCCGTCTGGGTGCGCTGCTCGCGCATGCGCGGCGCCTGACGCTGTCGCCCGTCGACGCACACGCGTCCGATCTCGCCGCACTGAAGTCGGCGGGATTCACGACGGCGGCAATCGTTGCGTTGTCGCAGCTCGTCGCGTTCGTCGCGTATCAGCTGCGCGTCGCGGCGGCGGCCAGCGCGTTGCACACGCGCGTCGCGCGGGAGGCCGCATGACCACGGTCACCTCCCACGGCTTCACGTCCGACACGCTCGGCTGGCGTGCGTGGCTCGATACGGTGCCGCTCGAACGCGCCACCGCGGAGCAGCTCGACGTGCTCGAGGCGAGCCATCCGCACGCAACGACGTCCGACTATTACCTGCTGCTCGTGCATCAGCCCGAGATCCTGCGGCAACGCTCGGCCGTGTTCAACGCGATCATGTACGGCCCCGGCGGACTGTCGCGCGCGGAGCGGGAACTGGCGAGCACGGTGGTGTCGCGTGTGAATGGCTGCGTGTACTGCGCATCGGTCCATGCGCAACGCTTCACGCAGCTCGCGAAACGCAGCGATTCGATCGAGCAGGTATTTGAAGACCCATCGACGGCGGGGACGAACGCGCGCGAACGCGCGATCGTCCGCTATGCGATCGCGCTAACCGAGCGGCCCGACACGGTGGACGACAGCGACATCGCCGCGCTCGAGGCCGCGGGACTCGCTCATGACGAAATACTCGACCTGTCGCATGCGATCGCGATCTTCGCGTGGGCGAACCGCTTGATGCTGACGCTCGGCGAACCGGTGTTTCCGCAGGCCACGACGAACACTTGACGGTGGCGCTGCTCGCCGGCCGGCGAGCCGTCGATGCGGCGCCCGGCCGTTCGCTCAACCCTCCAGCAGCTTCAACCCCGCCGGCAACGTCTCCCCGAACACGCGCGCCGTGTCCGCTTCATCGAACGCGATCGCTTCGCGCACCATGTCGATCCAGGCGGCCGACGCGTTCGCCGCCGACAGCCGCTTGATCACCGCCGCACGCGTGTCGTCCGGCAGATCGCGTTCGCGATCGCCCGTCATCCGCGCGATCTGCGCGACCGCGAACGCCGCCGGTTCGACCTGCTTCCAGTCGAGCGCGAACAGCGCATCGAGCCAGCGCTGCGCGACGTCGGCCGGCACGACGCTGTGCGCGCTGCCGTAGAACGGCCGCCGCGCACCGATGCGCCCGAGCGCCCACGCGCACAGCGTGCGCTCGGCCGGCTTCTGCAACTGCGCGATCAACCGCTCGCCCAGTTCCACCTTGCGCTCGACCGGCAATCGCTCGAGCGACGCGGACAAGCGCGTCATGTCGGCCGGCCCGACCTTGGCCGGGTCGAACGGCAGCTTGCGGCGCTTGTCGTCGGACGGTTCGAGGAACGCGATCGCGTCGCGCACCTGCGCCTGCGCATCGTCGTCGAGGCCGCCGGCCGCACGCCGCCACAGCGTCCACCATTCGGACCACACCTGCGCGTCGTTCACGTACTGGATCCCGTCGTCGAACAGCGGCCACAGCTGCTCGATGCGCCACGCGTCGAGCGGATGGCCGAAGCCAGGACGCACGCAATAGCCGGCGAGGTTCAGCCACGCGCGCTCGTGATCGGCCGAACGGCGGCGGCGACGCGCACGCGCGAGCAACGCGTCGAACAGCTCGCGCGCGAGCGCGACGTCCCACTCGTCGCGCGGGCCGAGCACCTGCTCCAGTTGCGCGCGCAACCGCCGCGTGTCCTTCGGCTCGACGTTCGCTGCCTTGCCGCCGAACGAGCGGTCGATCAACTCGATCGCCTGATCGAGCCGCGGATGGCGCGCGGGCCCGTCGACATCGCCGGGGCTGGGCGCATCGCCGCGCAGCTGGAATTCGAGCCGCCAGCGCCGCGACGCATCATCGGTCGCGATGCAGTGCATTTCGAGCGTGCCGACCTCGGTCAGCGACGCGGTGAGCTTCACCGGTGTTTCGCGTGCGCCGCCGCCCGCCTGCCGGTCGATGACCGTCGCGATCGGCGGCAGCCGCACGAAGTCGCCGCCGGCGAGTTCGACGAGATCGCCGGGCCGATAGGCCGTGTCGGCGACCGTCGACACCAGATGGAATCGCACCGGCTGTCCGAGCTGCAGCGCGAACGTGCGCGCATCGAGCGGGAGCTCGCGGCCTTCGTCGGTGCCGCGCGGCAACAGACACACGCCGCGCGGCGCGGCGGCGGCATCGCCGCCGTCGTCCAGCACGAGGAAATAGCTGCGCGCGGAGCCGCCGCCGATGCGCGGTGCATGCCCGCCGCGCGCGAGCCCATAGGCCACCGCGCCGCGTGCGACCGCCACGTCCGGATGCGCGTTGTGCAGCACGTCGAGCGGCGCGCCGCGCCATGCGCCGAGCGTCTGCGCGAGGCGGCCGGCGAGCGCGTCCGCGCGGAACACGCCGCCGTTGAGCAGCAGCGTGTCGGGCAGCGGCCCCTGCGCGTGACGATTCAGGAACGCGGCGACGTGGCGCGTGACGGCCGGATCGCTCGCGTACGGCAAGCCGAACTCGACGATCGCGGCGCGCGTGCGGCGCGGCATGTCGTTCGCGTCGACCTGCGGAAAGAAACCGTCGACGACGATCTGCTCGACCTCCGCGCGCGTCAGCTCGGTCGAACGCGCGCCGCCGACGAGCCGGCTGCCCGCGCCGAGCAGCGTCACGGTGACGGACGCCGGCGCAGCGGCGCCGAGCAGCCGCTCCTTGGCCGCGCGGCAACGTTCGACGAGCTGCGACAGGCTCGCGGCCGACAGCCGCGTGCCGGGCTCGGTCAGGCGCGGCTCGACCAGGCGCGCGAGCGCGAGGTCCATGTTGTCGCCGCCGAGCATCAGGTGATTGCCGACGCCCACGCGCGTGAAGGTCGGTTCGCCGTCGTCGCCCGGTGCGACGTCGACGAGCGTCAGATCGGTCGTGCCGCCGCCGACGTCGCAGATCAGCACGCGCCGCGGCGCGGCGAAGGTAGCGCGCAGCGTCGCGCGCTGACCGTACAGCCAGTCGTAGAATGCGGCCTGCGGCTCCTCCAGCAAGCGCAACGCCGGCAGTTGCGCGCGCCGCGCGGCTTCGACGGTCAACGCACGCGCGCCGTCGTCGAACGACGCTGGCACGGTCAGAATGACGTCCTGCTGCGCGAGCGGCGCATCGGGGAAGTGCGCGTCCCAGGCCGCGCGCACGTGCGCGAGGTAGCTCGCGCTCGCATCGACCGGCGACACCTTGGCGACGCCGTCGGCGCCGCCCCACGGCAGGATCGCCGCGAGCCGGTCCACCGCTGCGTTCGACAGCCAGCTCTTCGCGCTGCTGACGAGCCGGCCCGGCACCTGTGCGCCGAGCGTGCGCGCGTAGCGGCCGATCACGGCCGGCACGGCGTCGGCCGCATTGCCGGCCGTCCACGGCAGCGCGATCGCGTCGGCCGGCAGTTCGCCGGCCGCCGGGTGATAGCGCACCGACGGCAGCAGCGGCTGCGCAGCCACCGCGCCGGGGCCGACCAGCTGCTCGACGTCGAACACGCGGATCGCGTCGGAGCCGGCCTCGACGTACGCGACGACGGTGTTGCTGGTGCCGAGGTCGATACCGACCGTATAGCGCTTCATCGCGCTCAGGCGGCGCCGCGCACGTCGAACTCGACCTTCCAGCGCTCGCTCGTGCCGCTCGGGATCGCCTCGAGCTCGAGCGTGCCGGCTTCGGTCACGCGCGCATGCAGCTTGACCGGCACGATCTCGCCGACGGTGCGTCCGTCGGCGGGCAGCGTCGCCTGGATTTCCTCGAGCTCCTGCAATTCATCCGGCGACCAGTAGTCGAGCAGCGTGCCGACCTGATCCTGGCGGCGCACCGACGACCCGAAGAAGCGGAACTGCACCGGCTCGCCGACGACGAGGCCGAACTCCTGCGGCGGCAGCGCCGCATCGGTGCCCTCCTCCATCCCGAACGGCGCGACGCACAGCGCCTGCACCGGCGGCTCGAGCCCCGGCACCGCGGGCATCGCCGATTCGATCGCGACGTAGTACGCACGCGCCGTGCCACCGCGAATGCGCACGCCGCGGCCGCGCTTCACGTAGCCGTAGTAGGCCGCGCCGCGCGCGACGGCGAGATCGAGGTCCGCGCCTTCGAGCAGGCGGGCGGCCGGCGCGCCTTCCGCGGCGAGCCAGCCGTTCAGCGTATCGAGCACGCGCTGCGTGAGCAGCGCCGACTTGAACACGCCGCCGTTGAACAGCACCGCGGTCGGATGCAGGAACGTCGCGCCCGCCGGCAGCGTGCGCGCCACGCCGTCGAGCGCGTCGAGCGCCGCGACCTGACGGCCGAGGAACGCCGCCAGATGGCGCGTGATGCCCGCGTCCTGCGCATACGGCAAGCCGAGCTGCGTGAGGCCGACGCGCGCGCGGCTCACCGGCCGCGCCGCCGCATCGACCTGCGGGAAGAAGCCTTCGAGGATCGTCTGCGTGAGTTCCGCGCGCGTCAGTTCGGTGCGGATCGACCCGCCGATCAGCTTCGAACCGCGGCTCGGCACGACGAGCGGCACCGCATCCGTCGTCGGGTCGGACAGCAGCGTTTCCTTCGCCGAGCGGCACGCGTAGGTCAGCGCGCGCAGCTGCCACGGATCGGCCTGCGTGCCGTTCTGCGCGAGCTTGCGCGCGACCACGTGCGCGAGCGCGAGGTCCATGTTGTCGCCGCCGAGCAGGATGTGCTCGCCCACCGCGACGCGATGCAGTTCGAGATTGCCGTCGCGTTCGACCACCGCGATCAGCGACAGGTCGGTCGTGCCGCCGCCGACGTCCACGCACAGGATCAGATCGCCGACCTGCACCTGCTTGCGCCAGCCGCCTTCGCTCTTCTGGATCCAGCTGTAGAGCGCCGCCTGCGGCTCCTCGAGCAGCGTCATCCGCGCGTAGCCGGCCGCGCGCGCGGCCTCGGCCGTCAGCTCGCGCGCGGCCGGGTCGAACGACGCGGGGATCGTGACCGTCACGTCCTGATCGGCGAACGGCGCGTCCGGATGCGCGTGGTCCCACGCTTCGCGCAGATGCGTGAGGTAGCGCGTCGAGCTTTCCAGCGGCGACACGCGCGCGACTTCGGGCGGCGCATCGCTCGGCAGGATCGCCGCGCGGCGATCGACGCCGGGGTGGCACAGCCAGCTCTTCGCGCTCGACACCAGCCGAATCGGCGTGCCGGCGCCGCGCGTGCGCGCCATCTCGCCGACCGCGAAATTGCGCGACGCCGTCCACGGCAGCGTCAGGTCGCCCTGCGTGAGCTCGCTCTCGTGCGGCAGATACAGAAACGACGGCAGCAGGTCGCGCGACTCCAGTGCGCCGGGCGCGGTCAGCTGGGCGATCGGCAGCACCTGCTGCACGATCTTCTCGCCGTCGCTCGCGGCGCTGTCGACGTAGGACAGCGCGCAGTGGGTCGTGCCGAGATCGATACCGATCGAATAGCGCGGATCGCTCACAGTTCCACCTCCGCCGGTGCGATCACCGATGCGTCGTGGCTGCCCGTCAGCTTCGGCAGGCGCACGTCGGCCACGCGCCAGCCGCGATGGCTGACGGTGCCCGTGAACGGCGCGGCGCCGACCACGTTGCCGGTCACGCGCACGGCCGTCGCGTCGAAGCCGGCCGGCAGCGTCACGCGCGTGCCTTCCGCTTCGTCGCGTACCGGCACGATCGTGAAGTGTTCGCGCAGCGCGGCGCGGCAACCGTCGTGCACGAGGCGCGCGGCTGCGCCGATGTCGGCGTCCGCATAGCCGGCGATGTCTTCCTCGACGAAATCGATGAAACGCGCATCGCGCTGCAGCAGGCCGAGCAGTTGAAGCGCGGCTTGCGGGCTCGCTTCGCGCAGTTCGGGCGCCGGCGCCTTGGCCGGTGCGGGAGGAGGTGCGGGTGCGGGCGCCGCGGCCGGTGCCGGCGCAACCGGTGCCGGTGCGATCGGTGCCGCGGCGCCGTCGCGCACGCGCAGCACGCCGGCCGCGAACTCGCGGTTGCCGAGCACGGAGAAGAACGTGCCGACGGCCAGCGACAGCCGGCCGAAGAAGGACAGGTTGGATTCGGGCATGGGGTGTGGACTCCTGTGGGCTCGCGACGCGGCGAGCAGCTTGCCTGAGCGCCCGGCAGCGGCATGCGCGGAACGCACGCCGCCCGGCCCGGCGCGTAGTTCGGGCGCGCCCTCTCGGGTGCGGAAAACCCGTATTTTGCCCTGTGGCGGGCGAATCGGGCAGAAGTCCGGGGGACGGGACACGGGCGCGACGGCTTTCGCGGCGTGCAGGAATGCGTCGGATGGCCTGCTGCAGGACGTCGGCCGCGATAGCGCGGGGGGCCGTGCCGGGCCGGAGTGGCGGTTCGCTGGCGGTTGGGATCGGCGTGCGAATGCGTTCGTGGCATGCACGCGCGAGTGAGTGTGATGGCGCAGACGCGGCATTGCGGCGACGGCGTCGGTCGTCGTCGAAACCGACGCCGTCGCGGCCGGTCATTCGCGTGAGATCGGCAGCAGAAGATACGCGGGCCGTCGTCGTGCGTATTGCCGACTGGCTACCCATCCGTCGATGCGACGCGCGGGCGCAACCGCGATCGTTGCAGGCCGGCCGCGATTGCGCATCGTTCGAACGCGCTTGCGCCGAGCGTTCGTCGGCTCGATGACTCTACGGCGATGGCGATGGCGATACCGAAGCCAAAGCCGACGCGAGCCGCAAGAGAAACGCGAACGACATGCCGCATCGCCTCGCGTCGGGCCCAGCCGACCATGAGCGCGAACCGGCAACCGCGACGGCTCGACAAAACCCGCGTGATTCAATGCGCCGAGCGCGACCATCGATCCCGGCCGCGCAGCGCACCCACGCCCGCCCAACCGATACAAAAACAGCCCGCGATTGCGCTGATCGCAATCGCGGGCCGTCCGGTTCGACGCGGGAGCGCTACGGCCTCCCGCTCGAACCTCGCGTCACTCGTGCTGCTTAGTGACCGCGGTACAGCGACTTCATCTCGTCATTCGCGCGCGGCGCGACGACCTTCGCCGGCTTGCCGGCCGCTGCGGCGCCTTGTGCGTTGTTGCCCACACCGCTGTTGTCGACACCTTGTGCGCGAGCCAGCGCATGTTGCTGATCGACGCGGGCTTGTGCGGCCTGGATGTCGTCCGGATAGTGCGGGTCTTCGCCGACCGCCGGGTTATAACCGGCCTTCTCCAGTTCGATCAGCTCGGCGCGCACTTGCGCACGGGTGAGCGGTGCGGTGTTCTGAGCGAAAACGGCGACCGGAGCGGCAAGGGCAGCAGCAACGACAACGGCTTGAATAAGGTTCTTCATGATACGTACCTCCGACTGTGTCTGGTTGTGTGGCTTCGAACACCTCGTTCGTTGCCAATGACTAAAGTTTAAGCACGTGCGCCCTCGAGAGTTATCGGGCTGCGTGGAAGTGATTGTTGCTGGCCGCGGATGGAATCCGGCGTCACAACCGCTGCGCAGCGATGGATTCCGCGCGCCAAGTGCGGTTTAATCGATGCCCGGCCACGCCAGCATCAACGGACATTTCATGCTCGACCTCGAAGATCTTCGGCTCGTTCGCGCGATCGGCGCGTCACGCTCGCTGGCGTCTGCCGCGCGCCTGCTCGACCTCACGCCGCCCGCGGTCACGCTGCGCCTGCAGCGGATGGAGGCGCGGCTCGAGGTCCGGCTCGCGGTGCGGCAGTCGAAAGGCATCGCGCTGACCGACGAAGGGCAGCGGCTGTACCAGGAAGCCGTCGCGATTCTCGAGCGCGTCGAAGCGTTGCCGCTCAGCCTCTCCGGCGATCACGGCGACGTGCAAGGCACGCTGCGCGTCGTCGCGCCGTTCGGCTTCGGGCGCAAGTACGTCGCGCGCATCGTGCGCGACGTGCAGCGTGCGCATCCGAAGCTCGAGATCTCGCTGCATCTGTCGGAGAGCCCGTTGACGAGCGCGTCGGGCGCCGATGTGGTGATCCACGTCGGCAGCCTGAAATCGTCGTCGTGGATCGGCTATCCGCTCGCGCCCAACGAACGCTTCCTGTGCGCAAGCCCCGGTTACGCACGCCGCATCGGCGCACTGAGCCATCCGTCCGACCTCGCCCGCTACGACTGCCTGTGCCTGCGCGAGAACGACGAAGACATCGTCCGCTGGCGCTTCTCGCAAGCCGGCGACGGCGAAGGCGACGCCAGGCGCTCGGCCGTGATCCGCGTGACGGGCGCGCTGTCGTCGAACGACGGCACCGTGATCACCGACTGGGCGCTCGCGGGGCTCGGCATCGTCGAACGCTCCGAATGGGACGTCGCGCCGCTGCTGGCGAGCGGCAAGCTGGTCAGGCTGCTGCCCGACTGGCATCTGCCGCCCGCGCCGGTGACCGCGCTGCTGCCGTCGCGCACGGGCCGTTCCGCGCGACAACGGGTGTTCCTCGAAGCGGCCACGCAATTTCTCGCGCCGCCGCCGTGGCGCGCGAAGGTGCCGCCGCCCGCCCCTCATTAAATTGGTGTTAATGACCGATTTCCGCCGCGTTAAACCCGCGGCGAGTCGAACGCCGTAGAGTGTGTGCGTCGCCAACCATCGAGGCAACGCATCATGGGCATCCCCACCGTCACCACCCCCGCCGCACTGATCGACGTCGATCGGATGCACGCCAACATCGCGCGCTTGCACGCGCATCTGGACGCATTCGGCGTCGCGTTCCGGCCGCACGTGAAGACGACCAAGTGCCAACAGGTCGTGGACGCGCAGATCGCGGCCGGCGCGCGCGGCATCACGGTGTCGACGCTGAAGGAGGCCGAGCAGTTCTTCGCGAGCGGCGTGCGCGACATCGTCTATGCGGTCGGGATGATTCCCGCCCGGCTCCCGCAGGCGCTCGCGCTGCGCCGGCGCGGCTGCGACCTGAAGATCGTCGCCGACAGCCTGCACACCGCGCAGGCGATCGCGGCGTTCGGCCGCGAGCATGGCGAGCGCTTCGAAGTCTGGATCGAGATCGACGTCGACGGTCACCGTTCGGGGATCCGCCCCGACGACGACTTGCTGATCGACGTGGGGCGCACGCTCGCCGCTGGCGGCATGACGCTCGGCGGCGTCCTGGCTCACGCCGGCTCGAGCTACGAATACGACACGCACGACGCGCTGGTCGCGATCGCCGAACAGGAGCGCGCGCGCACCGTGCACGCCGCGCAGCGCCTGCGGGCGGCGGGCTTGCCGTGCGACGTCGTCAGCATCGGCTCGACGCCGACCGCGCTGTCCGCGGCGAACCTCGACGGCGTGACGGAAGTCCGCGCGGGCGTGTACGTGATGTTCGACCTCGTGATGCACAACATCGGCGTGTGCGCGCTGTCCGACATCGCGCTGTCGGTGCTGACCACCGTCATCGGCCACCAGGAAGAGAAAGGCTGGGCGATCGTCGATGCGGGCTGGATGGCGATGAGCCGCGATCGCGGCACGCAGCGGCAGGCGCGGGACTTCGGCTACGGTCAGGTGTGCACTGAAGCCGGCGACGCGCTCGACGGCTATCTGATGAGCTCGGCGAATCAGGAGCATGGGATCGTGTCGCGCAGCGGCACGCCGGATCCGGATATCGCGAAGCGGTTTCCGATCGGCACCCGCTTGCGGATTCTGCCGAATCACGCGTGCGCGACCGGTGCGCAACATCCGGAATACCGTGCGCTGACGCGCGACGGCGCGACGCAGACTTGGCCGCGTTTCTACGGGTGGTAAAAGCGCCGGCCATCGCGGCCGTTGCGATTCAACGTCGAGGCAACCGTTTGTTCAACGACAGTCGCCTCATCGAATTCCACTTTGCATCATCTTTCCACAGGCTCGCCCGCCATGCCGTCAGACGCCCAGCTCCTGCTTCTCGATCGTGATGCCGTCGGGCCCGCGCTTCAGGCCGAACAGGTGACGGCGGCCGTGCGCGACGCTTTCCTGCTGCACAGTCGGCGCGCCGGGCGCGTCTTCCCGGTGGTGCGCGAAAAGCTCCATACCGGCGGCATATTCGGCATCAAGTCGGGCGACGTCGCACAGCAGGAACTGCTCGGCTTCAAGGCGGCCGGCTTCTGGCCCGGCAACCGAAGCCGCGGCGGCGAGCCGCACCAGGCGACGATCGCGCTGTTCGATCCGGCCACCGGCCGCCCGCTGTGCATCATGGACGGCAATGCGATCACCACCGCGCGCACCGCGGCGGCCGGGGCGCTCGGGCTGCAGACGCTGGCGCGTCCCGACAGCTCGCGCGTCTGCGTATTCGGCACCGGCGTGCAGGCGCGCGCCCAGCTCGACCGGACGCTCGCGCTGCTGCCGCAGCGATGCGCGGTGCAATACGTGAGCGCCGGCGGCGATCCGGACCCGGCGTTCGAGTCGGCATTCAGCGCACGCTGCGACATCCGGGCCGCGCGCGACCGCAACGATGCGGTGGCCGGCAGCGACGTGGTGATCACGGCGACGCCCGGCCGCGGCCCGCTGTTCGACGCCGCCGCAGTGCAGCCGGGCACGCATCTGACCTGCGTCGGCGCCGACACCGCCGGCAAGCGCGAGCTTCCCGAACACCTGTTGGCGCGCGCGCGAATCTTCGTCGACGATCACGAGCAGGCGCGCAGCATCGGCGAATGCCAATGGGCGCCCGAGCTGCCGCGCATCGAGATCGGCGACGTGCTCGCGGGCGTCGTCACGGTCGATCGTGCGGCGCACGACATCACCGTGTTCGACATGACGGGCCTCGCGCTACAGGATCTGACCGTCGCGCGCGTCGTCTATCGACAGGCCGTCGAGCACGGCGCAGGCCACCGCGTTCCGTGGCCATGGTGAGCGCCGCCGCGCGCGGCAGGTTGCGTCGCCATGCGGTCATCTCGCGTATGCGCAAGCACGTTTGACTTCGACGATGCGTTGCGGTGCGCGCATGCGGCTCGACACGCGCGCACGAGCCCAACGGATACGACCTTCAGCGCGCACGAGGCAAATTGCGTCGACGACGCACCGCCGATCGACATCGCCCGCTCCGCTCACAACCCGTCGATCCCGAGTCGCGCCTTCGGCAGCCCCAACGAAGCGGCGTGACGGCGCCCGCCCCGTCACGCCGCCTGACGCGCCTGCGCGATCCGTTGCGGCGCCTTCGGGCGCGCATAGAGCCGTTCGAGATACGCCTGCAATTGCGGGAACGTATCGAGCAACTGGCATTCGCCGGCCCAGTCGATCAGATAAGCGGTCACGCAATCGGCCACCGACAGCGCATCGCCGACGATGAACTCGCGGCCTTCGAGATGCCGCTCGAGAATCGCGGCCATCGTCACGAAGTCCTCGCGTGCGAGCGCGATGTCGGCCGGCAGACGCTTTTCCGGCGGATAGAGGAACGTGTGGCGCGCGATGCGCCACAGCGGCTGCTCGAGCTCCGTCACCGCGAACATCACCCATCGGTAAGCCTGCGCACGCAGCGCCGGATCCGTGGGCAGCAGCGCCTTCTGCGGATACTTGTCCGCGAGATACAGCACGATCGCGGCCGACTCGGGAATCACCAGATCGCCGTCCACCAGCACCGGCACCTTGCCGGCCGGATTGAGGCGCAGGAATTCGGGATGCTTGTGCTCGCCCGCCGGAAGGTTGACCGACACGAATTCGAAATCCGCGTCGAGTTCCTTGAGCCCCCAGAGCGCGCGCTGCGAACGCGTGCCGGCAAATCCGTAAAGCTTCATCGCAATGTCTCCGTCCAGATTGTGTGTCATGTCGCGCGGGCCGCGTCGTGTCCGACCACGGCCGGCGTCGGTCGCGCGCAGCGCGTGCCGCCGCTCACATGCCGGGCACCGGCAGAATCGGCATCACCTCGACCGCCTCGCCGGGAAACAGCGTGAAATGCGGATGACCTTCGAACAGCGCGGCCGCTGCGTCGTGCGACGCGGCGCGCACGATCGTGAACGCGCCGAGCGCATTGGCCGTATCGGCGACGCCGCGCGTGTCGATCCTCTTGGTCTTGCCGAGCGGGCCGCCGAGTTCGACGATCGCATCGCGATGCCGGTCGACCCACGCATGCCACGCGGCCATTCCGTCCCGCTCGCGTGCGCGCCGCTCGTCCTCCGACAGCGCGAGCCACGCCTTCATGGGCGCACTGTCCTTGCTGCCGACGAAAACCGCGAGATACAACTGCTGTCGAGCATCCATGCTTCCTCCGTCCGGTGGCGGGCGCGGCAGGCTGCCGCACCTCGCCCTTGACACAATAGGTTGATATCAACACAATTGCAACATGGCCCGCAATAATGACCTTCCCTTCGAAACGACGTTGATGGTGCGCGATTGCTGCTTGTGCCTGCACATGCAGCGCGCGGCGCGCAATCTCGCGCGCATCTTCGACGATGTGCTGCGTCCGCTGGATCTCACCAACGGCCAGTTTTCGCTATTGATGTCGCTGAACCGGCCGCAGCCGGCGACGATGAAATCGGTGGCGTCGCTGCTCGCGATGGATCGCACCACGCTGACTGCCGCGCTGAAGCCGCTGGAGCGGCGCGGGCTGCTCACGATCGCTCAGGATCCGGACGACGGGCGCAGCCGTCTGCTCGAACTCACGCCGGCCGGCCGCCAGCTGCTCGCCGACGCGTTTCCGCTGTGGCAGCAAGCGCATGCCGACATCGAAAAGTCGTTCGCACCGGAGCAAGTCGACGTGCTGCGCGACCAGTTGCGCATGCTGTCGGAAGACCCGGCGACGCGCGGCTGAGGCGCGCGTCATAGCTGGTTGATGCAGCGGGTTGATGCTTGCCGCAGCCGGGCGGCAGCGGGCCGATCGGCCCGCGTGCACGTCACTCGGCGAGCGCCGCCGCGACGCCGGCGCGCTTCGGCACGCCGGCCACGATCGTCGCGACCGCGACGGCCAGCACCGCGGCCGCGCCGACGAACACACCGCCCGCGCCGTTCGCATCGAACACGACGCCGCCGGCCGCCGCGCCCGTTGCGATCGCGAGCTGGATCGCCGCGACGATCAGCCCGCCCGCGCTTTCCGCTTCGTCCGGCACGGTGCGCGTGACCCACGTCGACCACGCGACCGGCACGCCGCCGAACGCCATCCCCCACAACGCGACGAGCACCGCGTCGAGCATCGGCGCGCGGCCGAGCGCGACCAGCGCGATCGCGAGCACGACCATCAACGCCGGCATGCCGATCAGCATCGGCCGCAGCCGGTGTTCGAGCACGCGGCCGGCGAGCGACGTGCCGACGAAGTTGGCGATCCCGTAGCCGAGCAGGATCGCCGACAAGCCGTTCACGCCGACGCCGGCAACCTGTTCGAGAAACGGCCGCAAATACGTGAAGAACGCGAAATGCCCGGTGAATACGAGGATCGTCGCGAACATCCCGAGGCCGACGGTCGGCCGGCGCAGCACGTCGACGAGCGTGCGCAGGCGCGTCGTGCCGCTCGGCGGCATCGACGGCAGCGTGGCGGCCTGCGATACGAACGCGACGCCGCCGAGTGCGGCCGCGATCAGGAAGACGTTGCGCCAGCCGATCAGGTGCCCGAAGTAACTGCCCATCGGCGCCGAAGCGATCGTTGCGACCGCCACGCCGCTGAAGATGATCGACAGCGCGCGCGGCACCATCGCGGTCGGCACGAGCCGCATCGCGGTGGCGGTCGCCATCGTCCAGAAGCCGCCGAGCGCGATGCCGAGCACCACGCGGCCGATCAGCAGCGTCGTCAGGTTCGGCGCGAACGCGACCGCGAGATTCGACGCGACGAGCAGCACCGAGAACACGAGCAGCACGCGGCGCCGGTCGATGGTGCGCGTGAGCGCGGAGATCAGCAGGCTCGTGACCAGCGCGACCGTCGCCGTGGCCGTGACGGCCTGGCCCGCGACGCCCTCGGTCACGCCGAGGCTGTCGGCCATCGGCGTGAGCAGGCTCGCGGGCAGGAATTCCGCGGTCACGAGGCCGAACACGCCGAGCGTCATCGCGAAGACGGCGCCCCATGCGGGTTCGCGGGGAGCCGCCGGGGCGGCGGCAGAGGAGATTCCGGGATTCATGCGTCGTTCCGAGTCGTCTGGGGAAAGTACCGATGTCGACGTATCGTAAGGAACAACGACAGGACGGTCTATGACATACAATCCGTTCTTATTGATCCATCGTCTGGATTTCGCAATGTCCACTCCGTTGCTCCCACCGACGTCCGACCCGCACGACCTCGTCAGCGAACTGCTGCTCGGGATGCGGCTGAGCGGCGTGCAATACCGCCGGATCCAGGTGGCGCGGCCGTTCGGGCTGAGCTTCGGCCATGCGCCGGGGCGCGCGCAGTTCCATTTCGTCGGGCGCGGACCGGTGCTGCTGCGCGACGCGGACGGCACGACGATGCAGCTCGAGGCCGGCGACGCGGTGCTGCTGCCGCACGGCCGCACGCATGCGCTGTTGTCGGACCGCGATGCGCCGTGCCGCGAGATCGGCGGCTTCGAGGCCGCGAAGATCTGCGACACGGTGGCATCGGTCGGCGTCGGGGCGTGCGCGGCGACGGAGCCGGCCGCCGGCGACGCGCTGATCTTCAGCGCGTGCATGGAACTCGATCTGGGCGGCATGCAGCCGCTCGTCGGCACGATGCCGGCGTTCATGCACGTCGGCACGCTGCTCGCCCGCTACCCGGAAATCCGCCCGATGCTCGACGCGATGGAGCGCGAATCCTGCTCGGAACGCGCGGGCTTCGCGGGCATCCTCGCGCGGCTCGCGGACGTGGTCGCCGCGTTCATCGTGCGCGGCTGGGTCGAGTGCGGCTGCGGCGACGCCACCGGATGGGTGCAGGCGCTGCGCGAGCCGAAGCTCGGCCGCGCGATCGTCGCATTGCATCGCGATCCGGGGCGCAACTGGAGCGTCGCGGAACTGGCCGCCGCCGCCGGCGTGTCGCGCTCGGTGTTCGCCGAGCGGTTTCTCGCCGCCACCGGGATGACGCCGGTGCGCTACCTGACCGAGCTGAGGATGCGGCTCGCCGCGCAGTGGATCGCGCGCGACCGCGACACCATCGAGACGGTCGCGTACCGGCTCGGTTACGGATCGCTCGCCGCGTTCAGCCGCGCGTTCAAGCGCGTGGTCGGCCGGCCGCCCGGTGCGGTGCGTGCGGAGGGCGATGCGCGGGCGGAGGTTTAGGGGGAGTGGCTCGGTCGATGCGGCGGGGCTGGGTTTGGTTGCCGCGGCGTTGGTTTCGACCGCGCCTCCCATCACACCGCACTCGACGCTCACCGTTGCCCGACCCGCACGACGATCTGCGCCTGCGTATCGCGTTCGATACGCTCCAGCGAACCGCGCAACGCCGCGAACACTTCAGGTGAACAAACCTGTGTGCCGAACGCCGCCGTCATCCGGCGCGTGACCTGCACGATGCGCGCGACCGGGTCGAACACGTAATGCGACGTGAAGTCGACGAAGCGCCCATGCACGATCGTGTCGGCCGGCAGGTCCGTCAGCGCCGCGCCGGCCGGCAGCGCGATCTGGCCGGTCTCGTCGAACGTGCCGCCGATGCAGGTCCATGGTTGCGTGCGCATCGGTTCGGCGAGCCACCCTTCGATCTGCGTCGCGATGCCGCCCGTGACGCTCGACAACGCCGGCACCGCGGTCGTGCCGTCCGGCCACACGAAATGATCGAGCGTGCCGGCAAACGTCACGTCGAACGGGCCGTCCGTCGCGCGGCGATCGCTCGTCTCGATCTGCGCGCGGCCGCGCAGCCCGGTTTGCCGCAGGCGTTCGTTCGCGAGCTGACCGATCCGCTCGGCCGGCGCACGGCGAAACAGGTTGCGCTCGAGCTCGGCCGTCCAGCCGTCGTCTTCGACGAATGCGTGGAACGGCGCGGCGCCCGCCTGCGCCGCATCGATCGCGAGCCGCGCGGTGCGGCGCCGCGGCTGCGTGGCCGGCGTGCGCGACAGCACGCCGCTGTCGACCAGCAGCGCCGGCCGGTCCATCACGATCGGCGGCAGGTAGCCGAACGCGATGCCGGCCGTCGTCGTATCGGCGTACAGGCCGAGCTCGGGCAGCCACGTGATCGCATGATTGATCGCGCCGCCGCCGTAACCGGGCACCGACGGCAGCGTGTACACCGCGCCGAGGTTGATCAGCACCGGCTCGCTGCGGATACCGACCGCCGCGAGCAACGCGCCGAATAGCGCGACGTGGTCCTTGCAGTCGCCGTAGCGGTTGCGCAGGATGTCGGTCACGCGATGCGGCGCGGCGGCCGTCTCGCCGAGAAAGATCGCGACGTAACGCACGTTCGCCTGTACCCAGTCGTACAGGATGCGCGCCTTGTCGCGCGCGCCGTCGGCGTCGGCGGTGAGCGCGCGCGCCAGTTGCACGACGGCCGGATCGTGCGCGCCCGCATCGACGGCCGCGTTGCGATACCGCGCGGCGAACGCCGCGTAGTCCGGCAGCGTCGACACCACGAGCCGGTCGCCGTAAGTTTGATAACCGACCGAGCCGCTCTCGATCCGCTCGTACGGCCCATGCCGGTAATCGAACGCGTAGCGCGTGCGGCCGTTCGCGGTCACCGGCGGCAACGCGACGTAGCCGCGCGCGTCCGCATGCAGCGGCATGTCGGCCGGCACGTCGAAGATCAGCCGCTGATGCTCCACCGGCTCGCGCGACGGTTCGACGTAGTAGCCGAAGTAGCCCGCGTTGACCGGCTTCGTGCGTGACTTGCGGAATGCGATGCGGGTGCGCGAGCCGGCCTCGACGCCGGGAAACACCACCGTGCGCAGCAGCCCGTCCTGAAACGTCGGCGCGCCGGCCGAGCGCGGCTCCTGCACGTCGCGGATGCCGTCGGCGCCGACCGGATGCGCGACGCCGTCGCGATCGATCGTCTCGGCCGCGACCAGTTCGACCTTCTCCAGATTCTTGTCGTACCAGACGTAGCGCTGCGCAATCGCATCGATGCCGCTCGCGTCGTTGGCGCGCAGCGTCGAATCGTCGTCCTCGTCGAGCGAGCCGTCGCGCTGGATCACGAATACGTGGACATCGTCGACGAGCGTGACGGGCGCCGCGTCGCCCGTGTCGGCGGCGGGCACGGGGCGCGCGGCGGTCAGCGCGACGGCGGCGACCGCCGCCCATGCAAAGGCGCGACGCGGCCCGCTGCCGGACCGGCGGAAGGGAAATCGCACCACGTCGAAGCGCTCCAACGCGTGGGGGTTCGGGTCAGGAATTCGGCCGGCGTATCGGCGCCGGCTGCAACGAGCGCGAGCCGATGAGGTCGGCTCGCTCAGTTCGAGCAGCCAGTGTGTTCGCCGCACCGCCCAGCGTCAACCCGCCCGGCATTCGCTCGCCCCGCACGAAACCACCCTGCCCATCGCCGCCGCCGCGCGGCAAGCGCACGCGCGCGGCACCACCCCTCCCTCTCCACTCGCGCGATCACATCGCTCGCCGCGTGCGCGGCTCGCGTAAGCGCCCAACTCGTGCGTTGTTCCCCGCATTTCGGCATTTGTGCGCGCGCAACAATGGCGGTGCCTCGCGACCGGCGCCGTCCGGGGGCCTGTTTTTCCGCGACGCCGGCCGCGGCGCTTTCCGAAGAACCACATCTCACGAGGACATACCATGCAACTCCAATCCCATCCGGCGTGCCGTCCGTTCCATGAAGCAGGCGAACTCACGCAATTGACCGCGTTCTACGAAGAAGGCCGCAACGTCATGTGGATGATGCTGCGATCGGAGCCGCGTCCGTGCTTCAACCAGCAGCTCGTCACGGACATCATCCACCTCGCGCGCGTCGCACGCGATTCGGGCCTGCCGTTCGACTTCTGGGTGACGGGCTCGCTCGTCCCCGAGCTGTTCAACGTCGGCGGCGACCTGAGCTTCTTCGTCGACGCGATCCGCAGCGGCAGACGCGATCAGCTGATGGCCTATGCGCGCTCGTGCATCGACGGCGTGTACGAGATCTACACGGGCTTCGGCACCGGCGCGATCTCGATCGCGATGATCGAAGGCAGCGCGCTGGGCGGCGGCTTCGAGGCCGCGCTCGCGCATCACTACATCCTCGCGCAAAAGGGCGTGAAGCTCGGCTTCCCCGAGATCGCGTTCAACCTGTTCCCGGGCATGGGCGGCTATTCGCTCGTCGCGCGCAAGGCGGACCGCGGCCTCGCCGAAACGCTGATCGCGTCGGGCGAGGCGCATGCGGCCGAGTGGTACGAGGATCGCGGGCTCGTCGACGAGACGTTCGACGCGGGCGACGCGTACGTCACGACACGCACCTTCATCGACGTGGTCAAGCCGAAGCTGAACGGCATCCGGGCGATGCTGCGCGCGCGTGAGCGCGTGTTCCAGCTCACGCGTTCCGAGCTGATGGACATCACCGAGCAATGGGTTCACGCGGCGTTCACGATCGAGCCGAAGGACCTCGCCTACATGGAACGCCTGGTGATGCTGCAGAACCGGCGCGTGTCGAAGCTGCGCACGGTGTAACGGAAGCGGAGCGCGCCGCCGCGTCGCGGCGGCGCGCCCGCGATGCGGACACGCTCAGGCGATCAGCCTGAGCTTTCTCGTTTCGGCGAGCCACGCCTCGAAGGCCTGAGCCGGCATCGGCCGCGCATAGTAGAAACCCTGCGCGCGGTCGACATCGATCTGCTTCAGGAACTCGGCCTCCGCGCGCGTCTCGACGCCCTCGGCGACCACCGAGAAGCTCAGCGCCCGCGCGAGCGACACGACCGAGCTCACCAGCGCCTGCGAGCGCGTGTTGCGATCGATGCCGGTGATGAAACTGCGATCGAGCTTGATCGAATCGAGCGGCAGCCGCGACAACTGCGACAGCGACGAATAGCCGGTGCCGAAATCGTCGAGGTGAATCTGCGCGCCGAGCTGGCGGAACTGCTTCATCAGCCCGTGCGCCGCGTTCTCGTCCTCGATGAAGCTGCTCTCGGTCAGCTCGACGTCGACGAGGCTCGGCTTCAGTCCGGCGCTGTCGAGGATCGACGCGAACTGATCGACCACGTTCATGTCCTGCAACTGCCGCGCGGACACGTTCACCGCGATCCGCACGCCGAGCCCCTGCGCCTTCCATGCGGCGGCCTGCGCGGCCGCGGTACGCATCACCCAGCGCCCGAGCGGCGCGATCAGCCCCGACTCCTCGGCGAAGCGGATGAACTCGACCGGCGCGACGAGCCCGCGATCGGGCGACTGCCAGCGGATCAGCGCCTCGACGCTGCGCACGTCGCCGGTGGCGATGTCGACGACCGGCTGGTAATGCAGCACGAACTGCTCGTCCTCGAGCGCCTTGCGCAGGTTCGTGTCGAGCCACATGTACTTCGCGACCTTCTGGTTCATCTCCAGCGAGAACACGCGGTACGTGTGCTTGCCTTCTTCCTTCGCGACGTACATCGCGGTGTCGGCGCTGCGGATCAGCGTCTCGAGCGAATCGCCGTGCTGCGGATACATCGCGATGCCGATCGAGCAACTCGTGTAGACCTCCACGAGCCCCAGATGGATCGGCGTGCGCAGCCGCTCGAGGATGATCTGTGCGGTGGCCTCGAGCAGCGGCCGCGTGCCGTGCTCGAACAGCACGAGGAACTCGTCGCCGCCGAGCCGCGCCAGCGTCGCGCCCGACGGCAGGCAGCCGCCGATCACGGCCGACACGTCCTGCAGCAGCCGGTCGCCGGTGATGTGCCCGTAGTGGTCGTTGACGCGCTTGAAGTTGTCGAGATCCAGGAACAGGATGCCGACCTGGCCGCGCACGTCGCTGCGATCGGCCGCGAGCGCGATGCGGATGCGCTCGCTGATCGCATGGCGGTTCGGCAGCCCGGTCAGCACGTCGGTATTCGCGAGCTCGGTGAGCCGCTGCTGCGCGTTGCGCTCCTCGGTGATGTCGATGCCCGAGCAGATCAGGTACTGCTCGTCGACGCCGCTGCCGCTCTGCACGAACTTGTTGCGGAACTGGAACAGGCGCGGCCCGTTGACCGTGTTGATGTAGCGCTCGACCGCGAACGGGCGGTTGCTCGCAAAAAAGCCGGTGATGTTGCTGCGCGACTGCTCGCCCTGCTCCTCGCTCATGAACAGCTCGAACGCGCTGCGGCCGATCACGTCGACTTCGCGCTTACCCGTCACTTCCTCGCACAGACGGTTGAAGCGCTGCACCATGCCGTTGCGGTCGAGAATCACGACGAGCGAATTCACTTCGGACACGACCTGCTCGGCGAACGCGAGCCCGTGGGCGAGGTCGGCCGCGACGGACTCGGTATCCGAGTAGGCGGACGCGGTGCCGGCCCAGTTGGCGGTGTCGACCTTGCGGCCGACGAGGTGCAGGCTCACCGGATCGCCGAACAACGCGAGTTCGAGCACGAGGTGCGACGTGACGCCGGTGAGCGCGCGGATGCGCGCGGCCTGCTCGCCGGTCAGCGCGACGGCGACATTGGTACAGCCGCGCTGCGCGGCCAGTTCGAGTGCATTGCTGTCGCTACCGAGGCGCCAGCATGGGCTGCGCGTACCGAGATGCGCTTCGAGCACCGCGCAATCGTTTTCGTCATCCATCGACACGCCCCGATCCAGAAAAAACGCATAGTGTAGACGGAGGCGAGCCATCTGCCATCGGTCGCTGCAGGTGCACCGTGCATGCGCGGCGGCGCAGTCGTGACGACAGGGACAGCGGCCCTCGTTCCGTACGTGTTTTCAACCAATGCGACCCGGCATTCGCGCTCGACGCGCGCAGGATTATTCAAACGAATGATGTAACCCATCTTATCAAATGACGATGCGGATTGACACTCACATTTGACGGCGAGTGTCAAGGAATCACGCAATGATTGACAACGATTTTCCATGAATGCGCGCCGCATCGCGCCCGCGACTTGCGCGGGCGTCGAAGCACGTGGTGGGGGCCGTCGGGAAGCCGCGTCCGGCGGGCTTTGCGGCGCAGCGGACGAGCGCGGCAATCGAGCGGCGGTCACGTGCCCAGCCGGGGTCGGAACGCAATGCGGATTAGCGCTTAAAGCCGTATTTTTATTGCCGTACGCATGAGAATGCACGCGTAGTGGCGCATATTAATTCCCGTCCCGTTGCGGCGTTCCATCGGACGAATCGCATCCATATCGGCACGCGGGCGGCGACGCGACGCGCGGTGGAACCGGTACTAATCCAGCGAGGCGCCCCGCCCGCGCGGAAAATCGCACGCCGCGCATACGGCCGCGCGGCGCGCGTCATGCCTATTCGCCGTCGACGAAGCCGTAACCGCCGCCGCCCGGCGTTTCGACGACGAACACGTCGCCGGCCGCCATCTGCGCGCGGCCGATATGCGCGAGCGTCTCGACGGTGCCGTCGGCGCGCTCGATCGTGTTGCGCCCGAGCGCGCCCGCTTGGCCGCCCGCCGCGCCGAACGGCGCATGGATCCGGTTGTTCGACAGGATCGATGCGGTCATCGGCTCGAGGAAGCGGATCCGCCGCACCGCACCGTCGCCGCCGCGCCAGCGCCCGCGCCCGCCGGAATCGGCGCGCAGCCGGTGCGACTCGAGCCGCACCGGGTAGCGCCATTCGAGCACCTCCGGATCGGTCAGCCGCGAGTTCGTCATGTGGGTCTGCACCGCGCCCACGCCGGCGAAGCCGTCGCCGGCACCGCTGCCGCCCGCGATGGTCTCGTAGTACTGGTAGCGCGCGTTGCCGAACGTGAAGTTGTTCATCGTCCCCTGGCTCGACGCGACGCAGCCGAGCGCGCCGTACAGCGCATTGGTGATCGCCGACGACGTCTCGACGTTGCCCGACACGACGGCCGCCGGATACTCGGGGTTCAGCATCGAGCGCGCCGGCACGATCACGTCGAGCGGCTTCAGGCAGCCGGCGTTCAGCGGAATGTCGTCGCCGACCAGCGTGCGGAACACGTACAGCACCGCGGCCATGCAGACGGCCTTCGGCGCGTTGAAGTTGTTGTCGAGCTGCGCGGACGTGCCGCCGAAGTCGATCCGCGCACTGCGCGCCGCGCGGTCGACGCGGATCGCGACGCGAATCTCCGCGCCGTTGTCGAGCGGATAGCGATAGGCGCCGTCCTGCAGCGCGCCGATCACGCGTCGCACCGCTTCTTCCGCGTTGTCCTGCACGTGCGCCATGAACGCGACCACCACGTCGCGGCCGAACTGCGCGACCATCCGCCGCAGCTCGTCGACGCCCTTCTGGTTCGCCGCGATCTGCGCGCGCAGGTCGGCCATGTTCTGCTCGACGTTGCGCGCCGGATAGCGGCCCGACGCGAGCAGCGCGCGCGTCTCGGCGTCGCGCAGCACGCCCGCCGACACGAGCTGCCAGTTGTCGATCAGCACGCCTTCTTCGTCGATGTGGGTCGAATCGGGCGGCATCGAGCCGGGCGTGGTGCCGCCGATGTCCGCGTGGTGGCCGCGCGAGCCGACGTAGAACAGCGGCGTGTCGGCATCGTCCGCGAGCACCGGCGTGATCACCGTGACGTCGGGCAGATGCGTGCCGCCGTGATACGGATCGTTCAGCATGAACACGTCGCCGTCGCGCATGCGGCCGCGGTTGCGCTCGATCACCGTGCGGATGCTCTCGCCCATCGAGCCCAGATGCACGGGCATGTGCGGCGCGTTCGCGATCAGGTTGCCGGCGCCGTCGAAGATCGCGCACGAGAAGTCGAGCCGCTCCTTGATGTTCACCGAATACGCGGTGTTCTGCAGCCGCAGCCCCATCTGCTCGGCGATCGACATGAACAGGTTGTTGAAGATCTCGAGCCGCACCGGATCGGCCTCGGTGCCGAGCGAGCGGCGCACCGGCAGCGGCGTCGTGCGGGTCAGCACGAGGTTGCCCTGCGCGGTCATCTGCGCGCGCCAGCCCGGCTCCACGACCGTCGTGCCGTTGCGCTCGGCGACGATCGCCGGGCCGTCGATCGTGTCGCCAGCGAGCAGCGCGTCGCGCACGTAGAGCGCCGCATCGTGCCAGCGGCCGCCCGAATAAAACCGCACGGTGTCGTGCACGGGCACGCTCGCCGCCGCGTCGCGCGGCGCGAGCGGCGCGACGTCGACCGGCGCGTCGGAGCGGCCGATCGCCTCGACCGACGCCAGCTCGGCCACCAGCGGCGTGCCGGGCATCAGGAACGCATAGCGCTGCCGGTACGCGGCCTCGAACGCCTGCTGCATCGCGGCGACGCTGCCGGCCGGCACGTCGAGCGCCGAATCGGTGCCCTGGTAGCGCAGGTGCACGCGCCGCTCGGTGGCGATGCGCTCGGGCGCCACGCCCTGCTCGAGCAGCGCGCCGATCGCGTCGTCGGCGAGGCGGTCGAGCGCCGCGTTCAGCGCCGGCAGCGACGCGTCGGACAACACGGCTTCGATCGCGGCCTCGCGCATCGCGGTCTGGTCGGCGAGCCCCATCCCGTAGGCGGACAGCACGCCCGCGAGCGGGTGCGCGAACACCTGCGTCATCCCGAGCGCGTCGGCCACGCCGCACGCGTGCTGGCCGCCCGCGCCGCCGAAGGTCGTCAGCACGTAGCGCGACACGTCGTGGCCGCGCTGCACGGAAATCTTCTTGATCGCGTTCGCCATGCTGCCGATCGCGATCTCCAGGAAGCCTTCGGCGAGCGCCTCGGGCGTCTCGCGCCGGCCAGTCGCCGCGTGGATTTCGTCGGCGAGCGCGGCGAACTTCGCGACGACGCCGTCGCGATCGAGCGGCTGGTCCGCGTTCGGGCCGAACACGCGCGGGAAGTGCTCGGGCTGGATCTTGCCGAGCATCACGTTGCAGTCGGTCACCGTCAGCGGGCCGCCGCGCCGGTATGCGGCCGGCCCGGGGTTCGCGCCGGCCGACTCCGGCCCGACGCGCAGCCGCGCGCCGTCGAAGCCGAGCACCGAGCCGCCGCCGGCCGCGACCGTGTGGATGCTCATCATCGGCGCGCGCATCCGCACGCCGGCCACCTGCGTGTCGAACACGCGCTCGAACTCGCCGTGGTAGTGCGATACGTCGGTCGACGTGCCGCCCATGTCGAAGCCGATCACGCGCTCGAAGCCGGCCGCGCGCGCGGCGCGCGCCATCCCGACGATGCCCCCGGCCGGCCCCGACAGGATCGCGTCCTTGCCCTGGAACGCGTCGGCGCGCGTGAGGCCGCCGCTGCTCTGCATGAACTGCAGGTTCACGCCGGGCATCTCGTGCGCGACCTGCTCGACGTAGCGGCGCAGGATCGGCGACAGGTATGCGTCGACCACGGTCGTGTCGCCGCGCGGCACCATCTTCATCAGCGGCGACACCTCGTGCGACACCGACACCTGCGTGAAGCCGATCCGGCGCGCCAGCAGCGCGAGCGCACGCTCGTGCGCGGTGTGCCGGTAGCCGTGGATCAGCACGATCGCCAGCGCACGCACGCCGGTATCCAACACGCTGCGCAGCGCGGCTTCGGCGCCGTGCAGGTCGAGCGGCACGACGACGTCGCCGTGCGCGCCGATCCGCTCGTCGATCTCGACGACCGTCTCGTACAGCGCGTCGGGCAGCACGATGTCGAGATCGAACAGCCGCGGCCGGTTCTGATACGCGATGCGCAGCACGTCGCGAAAGCCGCGGGTCGTCGCGAGCGCGGTGCGCTCGCCGTTGCGCTCGAGCAGCGCGTTGGTCGCGACCGTGGTGCCCATCTTCACCATCTCGACGCGCTCGGGCGTGATCGGCTCGCCGTCGGCGAGGCCGAGCAGCTGGCGGATGCCGGCCACCGCTGCGTCGCGATACTGCTCGGGGTTTTCCGACAGCAGCTTGTGCGTGACGAGCGTGCCGTCCGGGCGGCGCGCGACGATGTCGGTGAACGTGCCGCCGCGGTCGATCCAGAATTGCCAGCGCGCGGCGTCGGAGGAAACGGGGGAAGTGTGTCGGTCGGTCATGGCGTTGAAGTCGATGCGTCGTTGAAGCGGAGGACGAGCGCCGCCGCACGGCGCGCGTCGCGCGCCGCGGGTGGGCTTCGATGAACGTGGGAAGGTGAAGCGGCGGGCGCGGTGCGCTTACGCGGCGTCGAGTTCGCGGCCGCGCGTTTCGGGCAGCGTCAGCGCGGCGACGATCAACACGCCGTACGCGGCGACCGCGAAGATGCCGATGCTCGCGCCGAGCCCGTAGTGCTTCGACAGCGCGCCGATCAGGAACGGAAACAGCGCGCCGACTGCGCGGCCGACGTTGTAGCAGAAGCCCTGCCCCGAGCCGCGCACGCGGGTCGGGAACAGCTCGGTGAGGAACGCGCCCATCCCGGAGAAGATGCCCGACGCGAAGAAGCCGAGCGGAAAGCCGAGCCACAGCATCGACGTGTTCGTCAGATGCAGCGCCGGCGACGTGTAGGCGAATGCGATCACCATCGAGCCGAGCGCGAACAGGATGAAGTTCGGCTTGCGGCCGAGACGGTCGGTCAGGTAGGCGCTCGTCAGATAGCCGATCCACGAGCCGACGATGATCGTCGCGAGATAGCCGCCCGTGCCCATCACGGTCAGGTGCCGCTCGGTCTTCAGGAACGTCGGCAGCCACGTCGTGATCGCGTAATAGCCACCCTGCGCGCCGGTGGTCAGCAGCGCCGCGCGCAGCGTGGTCGACAGCAGCTTCGGCGCGAAGATTTCGGTGAGGCGCGGCGCGTCGGTCGCGCGCTGCGCGGCCTTCTCCTTTTCGTAGACGTCCGGCTCCTTCACGTAGCGACGGATCACGACCACCAGCAGCGCGGGCGCGAGGCCGACGAGGAACAGCGCGCGCCATGCCTGCTCGGCCGGCAGCACCGAGAACAGCAGCGCATACAGCAGCGCCGCCAGGCCCCAGCCGATCGCCCAGCCCGACTGCACGAGCCCGACCGCCTTGCCGCGGTCGCGCGCGCGGATCACTTCGCCGATCAGCACCGCGCCGGCCGTCCATTCGCCGCCGAAGCCGAAGCCCATCAGCGCGCGCGCCGCGAGCAGCTGCGAGTAGTTCTGCGCGAGCCCGCACATTGCGGTGAACACCGCGAACCACAGCACGGTCAGCTGCAGCGTGCGCACGCGGCCGATCCGGTCCGACAGGATGCCCGCGAGCCAGCCGCCGAGCGCCGATGCGAGCAGCGTCATCGTGCCGATGAAGCCGGCGTCCGCGAGCGAAATGCCCCACGTCGCGACGAGCGTCGGGATCACGAACGACAGCATCTGCGTGTCCATCCCGTCGAGCATGTAGCCGACCTTGCAGCTCCAGAACGCGCGGCGCTCGCGCGGCTGCGCGTGCGCATACCATCCGAACAGGCCGTTGTCGTTGCGTGCGGGGCCCGTCGGATCGGCGGCGGGCGCCGCGAGCGTCTTGCTTTCCATGGTGAAGCTCCTGTCGAAGTGTGCGGTTCGGTCGATGCGCGTCGGGTAAGTCGCGCCGGCGGACGCCGGCTCAGAACACCGCGAGCGACGCGTTCGTCATGTCGGTGATCAGCATGTAGCCGGGCGTATGCGCGATCGCGAGCGGCAGCTTCGCTTCCATCAGCGCGGTTTGCGGCGTCACGCCGCACGCCCAGAACACCGGCAGCTCGTCGTCGCGCACCGTCACCGCGTCGCCGAAATCGGGCGCGCCGAGATCGGCGATGCCCAACGCCCGCGGATGGCCGATATGGATGGGCGCGCCGTGCACGCCGGGAAAGCGGCTCGTGATCTGCACCGCGCGAATCGCGTCGGCGCCGCGCAGCGGGCGCATCGACACGACCAGCTGGCCGCCGAAGATGCCCGCCCGGCGGTTCGGAATCGACGTGCGGTACATCGGCACGTTGCGGCCTTCTTCGATATGGCGCAGCGCGATCCCTTCGCGTGCGAGCATGTCCTCGAACGAGAACGAGCAGCCGATCGCGAACACGACGAAATCGTCGCGCCACAGCGCTTCGAGCGAATCGACGCGCTCGGTCAGCCGGCCGTCGCGGTACACGTTGTAGCTCGGCACGTCGGTGCGCACGTCGAGATCCGCGCCGAGCACGTCGACCCGGAACGCGCCCGGCTCGCCGACACCCAGCAGCGGACACGCCTTCGGATTCGCATGACAGAAGCGCAGGAAATCGTGCGCATGCGCGTTCGGCAGGATGGCGAGGTTCGCCTGCGCGAACGGCCCGCACTGGCCGGCCGTCGGGCCGCGGAACGCGCCGCTGCGTACGGACCGGCGGAATTCTGAAGGGGTCATGTAGGTGCTCTGAAGATCGGTCGGTGGTCGGGATGACGCGCTTGCGTCAGCGGATACGGCGAAGAATAGGAAAGAAAAAATTGGCCGGCCAACGAGTTTTTTTGCTGCCGGTGTATAGAATTCCTTAACGCGTATCGGGGTCTTCCCCGATCCCGTTCAGTTTTCTTCACCGGCAAGCTGCGCGTCCCACGTCCACCGATCGCCCATGAACACGCGCTTTCTCGAAACCTTCGTCACGCTCGCGAAGCTGCGCAGCTTCCGCACCACGGCGGCTGCGCTGCATGCGACGCCGGCCGCGATCTCGCAGCGCGTGAAGGCGCTCGAGGACGAGTTGCAGACGGTGCTCGTCGACCGCGACAGCCGCGAATTCCGCCTCACCGCGCACGGCGAATACCTGCTCGGCTACGCGAAGGCCGTCGTCGCCGCGACGCAGGAGCTGCAGGCGGCCGCGGCCGGCGACAGCGCGTTGCGCGGCAAGCTGCGGCTCGGCGTGATCGAGACGGTCGTGCACAGCTGGCTGCCGCACTACCTGCGCCGGCTCGCCGCCGACTATCCGCAACTGGAGGTCGACCTGACCGTCGACGTCAGCGTCGTGCTGCAGCGCCGGCTGATGGCCGGCGAGCTCGATCTGATCATTCGGGTGGAAGGCAGCGACGAGCCGTCGGTGGTGTGCGACGCGCTCGCGAACTATCCGGTGCGCTGGATCGCCCGCGCGGGGCTGCTGCCGAACACGCGCACGGGCCTCGCGCGGCAGGTGCTGCGTCAGCCGATCCTCACCTACGGGCGCGGGACCGCGCCGCATCGCGCGCTCGAGGACATCGTGCGCACGCTCGCGCACGCGCACGGCGTGCCGCTGTCGGAGACGCGCATCACCGGCTCGCCGTCGATCTCGGTCATCGTGCAGCTGGTGCGCGACGGGTTCGGCGTCGCGGCGATTCCGGTGCTGTTCGTCGATGCGCTGATCGAGCGCGGCGAGGTGGTCGAGCTGCCGCTGCAGCCGTTGCCCCCGTCGATCGTGGTGTCGATGTCACGGCGCGCGGATGCGCCGAAGTTCGTGCACGGCGCGTCGATCGCCGCGCGCGCCGCGTGTCATGAGTATTGCGGGAACAGCAACCGGTTGCTGGTGGAAGCGCTGTGACGCGGTGACGGGTCACTGCTCTTGCGCTCAACGAGGTCGGGCATCGCCGGATACGAGCCGGTTGCCGCAACCGCCATGCGCGGCCATCCGCGTACGCCCACGCGCTTTCGCCGATAGCCGAATGCTCGCGCCCGCGCATCGTGCTGGCGTACGTGCGCCGTGGCTACCGCGTGCGGCTCGCGCGTCGCGGCGCGCGTTCTCCGTCGGCGTCGTCGGACGCGAGCATCTGCGGAATCTCGTCGACGAGCGCATCGACGACGACACGCACCTTCGACGGTACGTGGCGCGACGCCGGCCGCACCGCGAACACCTCCGCGCCCGACACGCTGTCGCTGTCCATCACGAGCGCGAGGCGCCCGTCGCGCACGTACGGCGCCATCAGCCAGCACGGCAGCCAGGCGAGGCCCGCGCCGGCGGCGGCCGCGTCGGCGATCGCCAGCAGGTCGTCCAGCCGCAGGCGGCCGGCCGGGCGATGCTCCCGCACCGTGCCGTCGGCGCCGATGACGCGCCACGGCGACGGCTGCCCGCCGCGCGAATACGCGATGCCGACGTGCGACGCGAGTTCGTCGAGCCCCGACGGCCTGCCGTGCCGCGACAGATACGCCGGCGATGCGCAGATGCCCATCCGCTGCACGCCGAGCTTCCGGCCGACGAGCGCGCTCGTATCGGCCAGCTCGCCGATGCGCACCGCCACGTCGAAACCGTCGTTGACGAGATCGGCGATGCGATCGCTGAACGACAGATCGACTTCGAGCTTCGGATACCGCTCGACCAGACGCCGCACCACGGGCGCCACGCACTGTCGGCCGAACAGCACGGGCACGCTGATGCGCACGCGCCCGGCCGGCTCGCGGCGGCCCGCGTCGAGCGCGGCCTCCGTTTCGCCCAGCTCCGCCAGCAGCCGGCGACACTGCTCGTAATAGATGAGCCCTTCGTCGGTGAGCCCGAGCTGGCGTGTCGTGCGTCGCAGCAGGCGCGCGCCGAGACGCTGTTCGAGCCGCGCGACGATCTTCGCGACGGCCGAGCGCGTCTTGCCGGCGCGCAGCGCCGCCGCCGCGAAGCTGCCTGATTCCACCACGTCGACAAATTCCGCGACGCCTCTCAGTCGTTCGTCCATGCGGCTCCGCTCCGATGCGATGACGGGTTGTGTCCTTGCAGGCGACAATCGTCGGCCGAATTCTCGCCAATGCGTCCCCGTGCGCGACACTATGATAGTCCCGACTATCTCGAAAAAGGAGTCGACATGCACGCATGGCAAGTCAAACCGGGCGACGGCATTGCCGGGCTACGCCGCATCGACGCGACCGCGCGCGCCGTCGGGCCGACCGACGTCGTCGTGAAGATCCACTCGGCCTCATTGAACTATCGCGACCTGATGTTCGCGCGCGGCGACTATCTCGGCATCGGCACCGACGCGCTGATCCCCGTCGCCGACGGCGCCGGCGAAGTCGTCGAAACGGGCCGCGACGTCACCCGCTTCAAGCCGGGCGACCGCGTGATCAACAGCTACTTTCCGCGCTGGATCGACGGGCCGCCGACGCCGCACAAGGTATCGGGTTCGCCGGGCGCGCAATTCGACGGCGTGCTCGCGGAACGGTTCGTGTCCGACGAAGCCGCGCTCGTCGCGATTCCGCCACATCTGGACTACGACGAAGCGGCGACGCTGTCGTGTGCGGGCATCACCGCGTGGAACGCACTGTTCGTCGACGGCGCGCTGCGGCCGGGCGCGACCGTCGTGCTGCTCGGCACCGGCGGGGTGTCGATCGTCGCGCTGCAGCTCGCGCACGCGGCCGGGCTGCGCACGATCGTCACGTCGTCGAGCGACGCGAAGCTCGAACGCGCCCGCGCACTCGGTGCGGACGCAACCATCAACTACCGGGCGATACCCGACTGGCAGCACGAAGTCCTGCGGCTCACCGGCGGCGACGGTGCGGATCTGGTCGTCGAAGTCGGCGGCCGCGATACGCTGCCGCGCTCGGTCGCCGCGACGAAGATCGGCGGCACCGTGTCGGTGATCGGCGGCCTCAGCAGCTTCGGCGGTCCGGAGCTCGGGCTGCTGTCGCTGATCGGCGGCTTGCGGCGGCTGCACGGCTTGATGGTCGGCAGCCGCGCGATGCTCGACGACGTCGTGCGCGTGGTCGACGCGCAACGGATCAAGCCGGTGGTCGATCGCGTGTTCGGCTTCGATGAAGCGCCGCACGCGTACGCGTACCTGCAGTCCGGGCAGCACTTCGGCAAGGTGGTGATTCGCGTCGCGTCGTAAGGCGTGACGGTGCGGGCAGCCGTGGCAACCGTCGTCCGTCCGATCGTCGCGGTCGGCGCGATCGCGGCCGCGCCGGCCCTGCCCACGCCCAAAGCAAAACGCGGCGCCCTCGGGCGCCGCGTTTCGTTTCATGCGTCGTGCACGCCGTCGTCAGAACATCTGACGCAGGCCGATCGCGGCGCCGACGTTGTTGGTCCGGCCGATCTGGTCGACCTTGCCCGTCAGCCGGTTCGTCGCGCCCGGGTAATCGGCCGCGAACGCGCCGTTGCCGCGCGCGAAGTCGACCGTACCGTACACCTCGGTGTGCTTCGACAGCGAGTACTCGGCCAGCACGGTCGCCGAGTAGTTGATGCCGGAGCCGAGCGTGCCGTCGAGCCGCTCCGCGTTGCGCGCGTGGCCGTAGTAGCCGGCGACCGTGATCAGCAGCGGCGCGGTGGCCTGCCAGTTCGCGCCGACGTAGAACGTGTCGTCGATCCGGTTCGGGCTGCTTCCGTTGAGCGTCGGTGCGCCCGACTGCTGCATGTTGAAGTCGGTCGTGCCGGTCTTGTCCTGGCCATGCAGCCAGCCCGCGAGCAGGCGCACGGTCGGCGTGATCTGGTACGCGCCGCTCAGGTGCAGGAAGCTCACCTTCGCGCCGTTGACCGCGCTGCCGTTCAGCGACGACACCGAGGTCTGCTGATAGCCGGCGTTGACCGATGCAGGCCCTTGCGCATAGGTCAGTTCGACGCCGTAGGTGCTGTCGAGGCCCATCGCGCCGGCATGATTGCCGAAGCCGTAGATCGCATCGACGCTGAAGCCGCGGTACGCGAACTTGTACTTGACCGAGTTCTGCACGGTCAGGAAGTTGCCGATCCCGTTGTAGGCCCAGCTGTCCTGCCAGTAATCGCCGACGGTCATCGGGTCGAAGATGTCGCCCATCGTGTCGTACACCGGCGCGTACTGGTTACCGAACGTCAGCGCGCCGTAGCGGTCGCTCGACAGCCCGACGTACGCCTGCCGGCTGAACAGCGTGTTCGCGACGTGCAGCTTGCCGTCGCCGAGTTCGAAGCCGTTCTCGAGACGGAAGATCGCGGCCAGGCCGCCGCCGAGATCCTCACTGCCGCGCAAGCCCCAGCGGCTGTGCGTTTCCGGGCCGACCGTCATGCCGATCAGGTCCTTGCCGTCGGGTGCGGCATTCGTCTGATAACGGATGGCCGTATCGACGAGGCCGTACAACGTGACCGAACTCTGCGCGAACGCGGAAGGTGCTGCAATAGCGAAAATCGCGCCGATACCGGCGGGAACGACGATACGTCTCATGAAAGGCCTCCCTGAGCAAATTAATTTTGTAAGCACTCCGACAGCATTTGCGCGCGTGGCCGGAACTGCGACCCGGAGAATAATCGGTCATATACGCGACACCTATTGCTGTTTCTGGATTGGACCTTTCCAACTTCGTCAACAATCGCGCAGATCGTCGGGCGGCATTCTGTAAGATGAAAGCCCGCTCCGATTCGCCGCCCATCCCATGTCGACCGCCGCCACCGCCCTGCTGCCGCTCGCCGGCGTCCTGCTGCTGAGTGTCGCCAGCCCGGGCCCGAACTTCGTCGTCGTCACGTCGACCGCGCTCGCCCGGCGCCGCGCCGGCGTGATGACCGCGCTGGGCCTCGCCGCCGCATCCGGCAGCTGGGCCGCGATCGCGATCGGCGGCCTGAGCCTGCTCGTGACCCACGTTGCATGGGTGCACACGGCGCTGCGGCTCGCGGGCGCCCTCTATCTGATCTGGCTCGGTCTGAAAATGGTGCTAGCCGCCGGCCAGCCGGCAGCGCCCGCCGCGCCCGCAACGGCGGGCGGCTGGCAGGCCGCGAGAAAAGGCTATGTGGTCAGCATGACGAACCCGAAGGCCGTCGCGTTCTACGGCAGCATCTTCGCGTTGATGGTCCCGGCCCAGGCGTCGGCATGGTTCGACGGCGCGGTCGTCGCGCTGTCGATCGCGATCTCCGGCACCTGGTACGGCGCGATGGCGCTGCTCGCGTCGCACCCGGCGGTGCGCCGCCTGCTGGTCGCGCGCAAGGCCGCGCTCGATACGACGGCCGGGCTGCTGCTGATGGGGGTCGGCGGGAAGATGCTGGCCGGGCGCTGAGCGGCCGCACGATCGCGCGGCGGCACGCGCGGCGCCGCGTCATTCATCGTGCATCGTGCTGCGCGCGCTCGGCGGCCGCGATGATCGCATCGGCCACCGCCTTCGGCTGGCTCAGCATCGCGACGTGGCTCGCGCGCACGTGCGTGACCGTCGCGCCGATCCGCTTCGCCATCGCGTCCTGCAGCTTCGGATCGATCATCCGGTCCTGTGTCGTGACGACGAACGACGACGGCTTCGCATGCCACGCGGCCTGCGTCACCTTCTCCGAAAGGCAGCCTCCGTACCACGGCCCCTGCGTCGCCGCGACCACGCGCTGCTGCGCGGGCGACAGGTCCGGCGCGAAGTCCTGCGCGATCGCGCGGTCCGACAGCGTCGTGAAGCCGGCCGCGTCCTTGCGCAGCTCGCCGGCCCACGCGGGCGCGGGCAGCCCCTGCGTGACGTCGGCGATCGACTGGCCGTCGTCCGGCGCGAACGCGGCGACGTAGACGAGCGACTTCACCTTGGCGTCGTTGCCCGCCTCACTGATCACGACGCCGGCCCACGAATGGCCGACCAGCACGACCGGCCCCGTCTGCGCGTCGATGGCGCGACGGGTCGCGGCCGTGTCGTCGGCGAGCGAACTCAGCGGATTCTGTACCGCGACCACATGCAGGCCGCGCGCTTCGAGCAGCGGAATCACGCGGCTCCAGCTCGAGCCGTCGGCGAACGCGCCGTGCGCGAGCACGACGTTGGTTCCTTTCAAGTCCTGCTTCGGTGCCGCGTGCGCCGCGACCGCGCCGGACAGTCCTGCCAGCACCGCCGCGGACAGCAGCAGCCGTTTCGTCATACCCAACATCGTCATGCTCCTTTGCTTCGTGTCGTCGACTGGATGAAGTGCGGTGATGTCGCGCCGGCGTGACGCAGGCGCGGCCGCGCATCACGAATGCGCGTACAGATCGTCGGTGTCCGGGCGCGGGTTGCGCGCAGCGCGTGCCGCGTGCGTGTCGGCTGCTTCGTAGCGGGCGGCCGGCGCGAGCGCGGCGGTCTGGTCGTCCTGCGACTTCGACGGGCCGTTCTGGTCGGAGCGTGCGACCTGCTGCGCGGCCAGCACGCGCTGCGCGGCTTCGATGTCGTCCGGGTAATGCGCTTCGCTGCCTGCCGGGTTGTATCCGGCGTGCTCGAGGCGGATCAGCTCGGCGCGCACGTCGGCGCGCGTGAGACCTTGGCCGGGAGCGGCGAACGACAACGCGGGGATGGCGGCGAGGACGGCGACGGCGAGGATTCGGGCGGCTTTCATGGTGTTCTCCTTGAACAAGGTGGGTCGGTCGATCATGGGGGCGGCGATCCTGCGCGTGCCACCGAACGCTTGCTGCATGTCGACAGTAGAACCCGCTCACGTATCCGGCATGTTTCCGAACCCCCCGTGCCGTGCAAGCAGACGTTTCCACGACGGCGCCCGATACAGTGCGATACAAAACGGTCGGACGACGCATCGCGCGCCACGATGAAAAAAGGCGTGCCGCGCGCGGCACGCCTTCGTCGAACTGCGCCCACCGGGCGCGACGGGTCGCGTCAAGGCGCGAGCCGCGTGAACACGTAGTCGTGGTTCTTCACGCGCGCCTGATGACACGCGAAGCACGTCTGGTGCTGCCCAAGATCGGCCGGCACGCCGTCGATGAAGCGCCCGAAACCCCAGCCGCCGGTCGCCGCATAGCGCCGCGAATCCTTCACCATCACCTGCACGGTCGTCGCCTGGCCGGGCACCGTGGCCGGCGCGAACTCGTCTGACTGCTTGCGCTTGTACGCGAGCTTCACGAGGATCGTGCCGTCCGGGAACGGCAGCGTCGAACGCTCGAGCGCGCGCATCGCGACGGGGTTGCCGAGCACCACGCGCAGTTCGTCGAGCGGCGCCGCTTCCTCGGCCGGCGCGACCATCTCCCACTTGCGGTAGCCGGGCGGAATCGTCACGCCGTAGAGCGGCGACGCGGCCGGCTTCGGCCGCTCGGCGAACGCGAACGGGCCGCTGGCGATGGCCAGCAGCACGCCCGCCGCCAGCACGCAACGGGCCGCACTGCGCACCGCCGCACGCGCGCGCATCACAGATGCTCCACGTGCAGGATCGCCTCGGCGAACGCCTGCGGCGCTTCCTGCGGCAGGTTGTGGCCGATGCCGCCGGTGATCGTACGGTGCTGGTACTTGCCGGTGAACTTCTTCGCATACGCGGCCGGTTGCGGATGCGGCGCGCCGTTCGCGTCGCCCTCCATCGTGATGGTCGGCACCGCGATCGTCGGGCCGGCCGCGAGGCGTCGCTCGATGTCGTCGTATTGCGCCTCGCCCTGCGCGAGCCCGAGCCGCCAGCGATAGTTGTGGATCACGACGGCGACGTGGTCGGGGTTGTCGAACGCGGCCGCGCTGCGCGCGAACGTCTCGTCGGAGAACTTCCACTGCGGCGACGCGAGCTGCCAGATCAGCTTGTTGAACGCGTCGCGGTTCTGCGCGTAGCCGAGCGCGCCGCGCTCGGTCGCGAAGTAGAACTGATACCACCACTGCAGCTCGGCCTGCGGCGGCAACGGCTTCTCGTTCGCGGCCTGGCTGCCGATCAGATAGCCGCTCACCGACACCAGCGCCTTCACGCGCTGCGGCCACAGCGCCGCGATGACGTCGGCCGTGCGCGCGCCCCAGTCGTAGCCGCCGAACACCGCGCGGTCGATCTTCAGCGCGTCCATCAGCGCGACGACGTCGACGGCCGTCACCGCCTGCTGGCCGTTGCGCATCGTGTCGGCCGAGCGGAACGTCGTCGATCCGTAGCCGCGCAGATACGGAACGATCACGCGATAGCCGGCCGCCGTCAGCCGCGGCGCGACGTCCGCGTAGCTGTAGATGTCGTACGGCCAGCCGTGCAGCAGGAACACGACGGGGCCGCTCCTCGGGCCGAGATCCGCATACCCGACGTTCAGCAGGCCCGCGTCGATCTGGTGGATCGTGCCGAGCGACGCGGTGCCGGCCGCACCGCTCGCCGCCGATGCATCGGGCGCGGGTTGCGCCTGCGCCGGCGAGCCGAAGCCGAGATCCGCGAGGGTCAGGCTGGCGAGGGTCGTACCGAGCAGCAGGCGGCGACGGGTATTGACGGTTTCAGACATGACTCGTTCTCCAGGGTCGATCGCTAAGAAAAGAGCCCGCGCGGGCGGGCATCCGGAACGGTGTTGGGAGCGGGCCGCGGTCGGGCCGAACGCTTGACCGACGTTATATCCGAGCGGCCGCGACGGTTTGTATCCCAACGTATCTGCAATTGCGGATGACACAAGGCGATTCAAAATTGCGGGCGCCGCGGCACGATGCGGGCCGCACGGGCGGCCCGCCGACGTCGAGGCCGGCAGCCGCCGCGCTCAAGCGCGCCGCAACGGCCGGAATCCGGCGCGCACCTCGCGGGCGAACAGCTCCGGCTCCTCCCATGCCGCGAAGTGGCCGCCCTTGTCGACTTCGTTGAAGTAGATCAGGTCGTGATACGCGCGCTCGGCCCAGCTCCGCGGCGCCTGATAGATCTCGCCGGGGAACACGGTGATCGCGGCCGGCAGCGAGAGGTCCACCGCATTGAAGTTGTTGGAGTGATCCTCCCAGTAGATCTGAGCGGAGGACGTCGCCGAGTTGGTCAGCCAGTACAGCGAAATGTCGTCGAGAATCTCGTCGCGCGGGATCGACCGTTCGGGCACGCCGCCGCTGTAGGTCCACTGCGAGATCTTGTCGTACATCCACGCGGCCTGCCCCGACGGCGAATCGGCGAGCGCATAGCCGACCGTCTGCGGACGCGTGACCATCATCGCCGAATAGCCGGTGTTGTCGCGATAGAACGTCGCGAGCTGCTCGTAGGCGGCCCGCTCCTTCGCCGACAGCGACGCCGGCGCCGGCGCGTCGGTCTGCAGCAGCGCCGCGATGTCGGGCGGAACCGTCGCCGGCATGTTCACGTGAATCCCGACGAGCCCCTGCACGCGCTGCATCGCCATCCGGTGCGAGATCACCGAGCCGCAGTCGCCGCCCTGCGACACGAAGCGCGTGTAGCCGAGGCGCGCCATCAGTTCACCCCAGGCGCGCGCGATGTGGTCGGAGCCCCAGCCGGGCTTCGCCGGATGGCCCGAGAAGCCGAAGCCCGGCAGCGACGGCACGACGACGTGAAATGCATCGTCGGCGCTCGCGCCGTGCGCGGTCGGGTCGGTCAGCGGGCCGATCGCCTTCACCAGCTCGAACACCGAGCCCGGCCAGCCGTGCGTCATGATCATCGGCAGCGCGTTCGCGTGCCGCGACCGCACGTGGATGAAGTGGATGTCGAGCCCGTCGATCTCGGTGATGAACATCGGGAAGCCGTTCAGCCGCGCTTCGCCCTTGCGCCAGTCGTAGTCGCTGCCCCAGTACTGCAGCAGCGCCTGCATGCGCGCGAGCCGCACGCCCTGCGATTCGTCGGCGACCGTCTCGCGGCCGGGCCAGCGCGTCGCCGCGATGCGGCGGCGCAGGTCGGTCAGCGCCCGCTCGGGAATGCGAGCGGTAAACGGCCGTATGCCGGTGTTGCCCGTGGCCGCGTGCAGCGCGGTGGGCAGCATCGCCGATACGCCGGCTGCCATGGAGGACGCCAGCAGATGGCGACGCAGCGGGGAAAAAGGTGTGGAAGACATCGTTCGGCATCTCCTTTCTTGAAGTGGAAAGTGAACATGCCGCGCGCGCCGGCGCGCCGTCTGTCGAGCGGGCGCACGCGGTCGTGCGGCGTCGCCCATTTGAAAGGTCCGATGTATCGCGAGTTTGTCCGGTACGTATGCGTTTGTAGCCGTGCGCCGCGCGGCGCGGTCAAGGTGCGGTCAAGGTGCGACCCAGCGCCCGTCGTAGCCGTCGTCGTGCAGCTCGAACAGCGCACGGCGATGGCCGCTGCGCGCGAGGTCGAGCCAGTCGATGCGCGTCACGGCGACGTCGAGCACGCAGAAGTTCGCGTAGCCGTCGGCGGCGGATGCCGTGCTGGGAGCCGGCGCGACATGCGCGTGCCCGGGCGCGTCGATCGGCGTGCCGGGCCGCAGCGGCGCGCGATACAACAGCAGCGTATGCGGACGGCTCGACGCCCAGATCGCGCGGCGCCGCGCGTCGTCGTCGCAGATCGACGCGATGCCTTCGACACGGATCTGCACGAGCACATCGAGATCGGCCGCGACGATCGCGATGCGCGGATCGCGGCGCAGCTCCGCGACCTTGTCCGAACGTGCATCGGTGTGGAACGACAGCCGCTGCTCCGCACGGCTCGCCTGTCGCAGCACGACGGTGCGCACCTTCGGCGCACCGTCGACGCCGAGCGTCGCGGCCTGCACCATCGTGAACGGCGAGCGCTGCGGCCCGACGCCGGATTCGAGGC
Organism: Burkholderia sp. B10; assembly: GCF_004368385.1. NCBI lineage: Bacteria > Pseudomonadati > Pseudomonadota > Betaproteobacteria > Burkholderiales > Burkholderiaceae > Burkholderia > Burkholderia sp. B10. The sequence goes on from NZ_PQMX01000014.1 coordinate 69,190, forward strand.
AGGACCACAGACGGTCGTAGACGTGCGCGAGCGAGTCGGCAGCTGGAACGGACATGATGGCGCGGCGCGGTTGAGGAATTCGATCGCGCCAGCTTAACCGATCCGCCGGCGCGCTTCCCGCGTGAGCCGCGGTGCGCCGGGCGGCTCAGTTGTAGCCGCGCACCACGGTCGCCGCGGTCGTGTCGCCCGGCTCCGCGGCGAAGCGGCCGAGCACGTCCGCGACGTACTGCGGCCCTGCGCCGATCTGCGACGACCGATGCGCGGCCGGCCCGATAGCGGCGACGACCGGCGCGGCGCCGGTCGATCCGACGCCGTCGGTGACGATGCTCATCGAGGCCGCCTCACGCGGCGAGCGCCGCGCGATACGCGCGCACGAGGCGCGCGACGCCTTCCCGGATCGCGTCGACGTCCGGCGCGGCGAACGACAGGCGCAGCGATGCGGCGTCGACGTGGTCCGCGAAGAACGCCTTGCCCGGCACGAACACGACCTGGTTCGCGATGGCGCGTTGCAGCAGCGCGTCGGACGACACGTCGCCGAGCCGCGCCCACACGAACATTCCGCCTTCGGGGCGATGGAAGGCGATCGCCGCGCCGAAACCGTCGCGCAGTGCGTCGCACAGCGCGTCGCATTTGCGCCGGTAGGCGGCCGTGATGCGCGGCAGATGGCGTTCGAGCGCACCGTCGGCCAGATACTCGGCGGCGGTCGCCTGCGTCCACGGCGTGCTGCACAGGTCGACCGTCTGCTTCGCGATCACGCAACGCCGCGCGATCTCGGGCGGCGCGATGGTCCAGCCGACGCGCAGCCCCGGCGCGACGATCTTCGACAGGCTCGCGAAGTGCACGATCCAGTCGCGTGCGCCGTCGACTTCGCTCGCGAGCGCCAGCATGGACGGGACCGCTTCGCCCGCGAAGCGCAGATCGCCGTACGGATCGTCCTCGACGATCAGGAAACGGTATTGCACCGCGAGACGCAGCAGCTTCATGCGCCGCTCGCGGCTGAGCGTCGCGCCGGTCGGGTTCGCGAAGGTCGGGACGGTGTACAGCAGCTTCGGCCGCGCAATCGCGCCGGCTTCGAGCTGCGACGCGAGGCGTTCGACGTCGAGGCCATGGCCGTCGACGGGAATCGTCACGACGTGCGCTTGTTGCAGACGCAGCGCCGCGAGCGTCGCCGGGTATGCCGGCTGTTCGGTCAGCACGACGTCGCCGGGCGCGACCATCACGCGCAGCAGCAGGTCGAGGCCCTGCTGCGAGCCGGTCGTGACGAGCAGCTCGGCCGGCGTGCAGGCCACGTTGCGGCGCGCCATCAATGCGATCAGCTGCTGCTTCAGTTCGGCGAGGCCGTCGGTCGGGCCGTATTGCAGGCAGCGGACCGGCTGCGCGTACGCACGCTCGGCGGCCGCGTTCAGGCCGTCGACGTCGAACAGCTCGCTGGCCGGGTAGCCGCCCGCGAACGAGATCATCCCCGGCTCGGACAGGTATTTGAACAGCTCGCGGATCGGCGAACCGGCGGGATTCTGGAAGGAAGGCGTGAACGCGTACATGTCGTCGTGAGCTGGATGGCGGCGACGGCCGGGATAGCCGCCGGGGCCGCGCGCCGCGGCGCGCGTGGCGCACGCCGCGGGGAATTCGAGCCACGATTGTCGACAGTCATTAACGCTGCGGCAAACGATATCTACGCACTAGGTCTTGCGGTTTGGTCATCAATTGGCGCGCGGGGAACGCGCGCCTTGCGGCGTTGCGAAGCAAGGCCCGGCCGCTCTGACGGACGTGTGCGGCCGGCCGTCGGGCAAGCTGCCACCGGCGACGCCACGGCCGGCCGGGCCACGGCGCGAGCTCGCCGCATCGTCAGCGGTACGCACCACGACGCAGCATCGGCAAGGCGCGCCGTGCCCCGGCCGCCGGCAAGCGTGCGCTATCCGTGCGGCGGCGCTATGCCGTCGCGGACATAGCAGGCAATCGCCTCGAGCATGCCGAGGTCGAGGTCCTGCACGCGGTCGGCCCCGAAATGGGCCAACCATTTGCGCGCAAGCTCGGCATGCGCCGTCGTATGCCCGGTCGCGGCAAGGGCACTCAGGTCTTCCAGTGCTGAACGCTCGTCCATGTCTTCTCCGTGATCCTGATGGTCCGGACGCTGCCGGCCGTCGTCGCGGCCGGGCTGCCGTCAGACGGCTTCGAGCGCGAGAGCGATGCCCTGGCCGCCGCCGATGCACAAGGTCACGATGCCGCGCTTGATGCCGTCGCGGCGCATCGAATGTGCAAGACGGGTGGTCAGGACGGCACCGGTCGCGCCGATCGCGTGACCGTGCGCGATCGCGCCGCCTTCGACGTTGATCCGCTCTTCGTCGATGCCGAGCTCGCGCGCGACCGCGATCGGCACGGCGGCAAAGGCCTCGTTGATCTCGAACCGCTCGACGTCGTTCATCGACCACCCGGCACGCGCGAGCGCCATCTTCACTGCCGGCACCGGCCCGAGTCCGAACAGGCCCGGCTCGACCGCCCCCACGCCGTACGAGACGAGCGTGGCGATCGGCTCGATGCCGCGCGTCTCGGCATAACGCCGCTCGGCCACGATCATCGCCGCCGCACCGCTGTTCAGGCCGGGCGCATTGCCGGCGGTGATGGTGCCGTCAGCGCGAAATGCGGGCTTCAGCCTCGCAAGCGACTCGAAGTTCGTGTCCGGGCGCGGCTGCTCGTCGCGCTCGAATCGGACGGTCTGCTTGCGCCCCGCGACCTCGACCGCCACCAGTTCGGCGTCGAATGCCCCACGCGCCTGCGCGTCGGCGAAGCGCCGTTGCGAACGTTCCGCCCAGCGGTCCTGCTGCTCGCGCGTGATCCCCTTCATCGCGACGAGGTCTTCCGTGTGCCATCCCGAATGCAGGTTGGAGAACGCATCGACGAGGCCATCCACGAGCATGCTGTCGGCGATCTCGGCATTGCCCATCCGATAGCCCCAACGGCCGCCGCCGAGCAGATACGGCGCGCCGTCCATGTTCTCCATTCCGCCTGCCGCCGCAACCTCGCCGAAGCCGAGCCAGATGTCCTGCGCCGCATTCGCGATGGCCTGCGCACCGGAGCCGCACACGCGATTGACCGTCAGCGCGGGCACGGTCACGGGAATGCCGCCCGCGACGGCCGCCTGACGCGCGGGATTCATCTTGTTGCCGGCCTGCACGACGTTGCCCATCACGACCGACGCCAGCTCCGCCGGATCGATCTCGCTGCGACGCACCGCTTCGCGCAACGCGGCCGCGCCGAGCGCCGTCGCCGCAACGTCCTTCAACGTGCCGCCGAACGCGCCGATTGGCGTCCGGACGGGACTGCAGATCACTACCTGTCGAGCAACCATTTCAACACTCCATTCAAAGCCCGCTTCATGCGGGACGGATGCCGCCGCAACTCGACGCGGCGCTTGCGGGAAAGGAACGCATGCATTCGCATGCCCGGCACGTTCGCAAAGCGTTCTCGTGTGCCGACGCACGCACCGGTGGCGGGGCGACGCGCGCCCCGCCATCGCGTCAGATCGAGACCATTTCGAAGTCCTCCTTGCCGACGCCGCACTCGGGACACTTCCATTTGGCCGGAATGTCTTCCCAGCGCGTGCCCGGTGCAATGCCGTCTTCCGGCGCACCGTGCCGTTCCGAATAAATCCAGCCGCACACCAGACACATCAGCGTGCGCATCTCTACCGCCGTCGTGCTCATCTCGCCATCTCTCCCAGGTTCGACGTCTGTCGCGTCACGAATTCGCGCACCTGCTCGCGTACCCTCGCATCCGACAGGATGCGGCCGTGCCCGGCGCCCGGCGCCGGCCACAGCGTCGCGTCCGGCAGCCCGGCCACGACGCGCTGCGCCTCGCAGTACGGCACCACCGAATCGGCCGGGTCGTGCACCACCAATACCGGGACGTCGAGCGACGCGCCGCGCGCGAGCAGATCCCAGTGACTGACCGGCACGCCGTTGCGCAGCTGCAGCTCCGCATAGATGCGCTCGACCACCGGGCGCGGAAATGCCATGTCGCGGCTGGCCCAGCGCTCCAGCACCTCGGTCAGGCCGCTGGTGGGGGCGATCAGCACGAGGCAGCGCAACGACGCGCGGCGCGAGCGCTCGGCCAGCGCCGAGACGGCCGCGATCGAGCCGAGCGAATGCGCAATCACCACCTGCGCGCCTTCGATCGCATCCAGCACCGCACCCGTCGCGCGGGTGAACTGCGTCATCGTCGTATGCTTGCCCGGCGAACGGCCATGCGCGGGCGCGTCGAACGCGGCCACCGAGAAGCCGAGCGACTGCATCGGCTTCACGAAGCTCAGCATGCTGCTGCTGTCGGTGCCCCAGCCATGCACGAGCAGCACGCGCGATGCGCCGCCCTCCCAGTGATAGGCGCGGTCGATGTCCGCGTTGCCGTCGATGGACGCCTCCTTCGCACCGAGCGGCACGCGGTCGCTGACGGGCAGCCCGTAGCCGCGCGTGAAGCCGAACGTGTCGGCCGCCCGGCGCCCCGCGGCGTGCGGCGCGAAGGTCGTCAGCACGCGCAGCGCACGACGGCCGAGCCGAACGCGCCACGACGGCTTCCGGGCCTTGCGCCGCGCGAGCGGCGAGACGTCGGTAGGGTTCGCTGCCGCCATCACCGGCCCTCCGCCGCCGCACGCGCGCCGACCGGCACGGCCTCCCGGGACAGGCTGCGGTAGTAACCCGACTCGGTGTCGTAGAAATGGCAGTGACCGATCACGTGCCACAGATCGCCGAAGGAGAAATCCTTTTCGCGGATCATTCCCGGAAACGCCTGCTTGAGCGCCGCCTGCGCCTTCGGCAGGTTGTAGAACGGCACGATCGGCGCGACGTGGTGCGCCGTATGCACCGAGATGTTGTGCGTCATGAAGTGCAGCCACTTCGGATACCGGTAGTCGGTCGTCACCAGCAAGCGGCTGGCGTTCGGCGTCCAGTGCTGCGACGGCAGGAACGGGATCTCGTCCGACGTGTGATGCATCAGCGTCGTGGCGCTGAACCACGCATGAATCATCAACCAGGGCACGACGAAGTACAGGAACAGGCCGGTGATGCCGGTGAAGTAGATGAGCGCCGGGAAATAGAGCGCGGACGCGAACAGGACGAACGCGATCGAGCGTTTCACGTCGCGCCGCATCTCGCGCTTCGGATAGAAGCCCGGACGGAAGCCCGATTCCTTCCAGTAGCTCACCGTGCCGGCCCAGAACAGCCACTTGCGGGTGCCGGCGTACTCGAGCCGCTTCAACAGCGGCATGCGATCGTAAAGCGGCGCGGGAATCGGCCGCCAGTCGGTATCGAGCTCGAGGTTGTTGGTATTCGCGTGGTGCAGGTTGTGCGTGTGGCGCCACGCGTGGAACGGATACAGCAGCGGCAGAAGCGACAGGTGCCCGATCGCCAGGTTGAACCATCGGACGCGCGAAAACGAGTTGTGCCCGCAATCGTGCGCGATGCAATGCAGCCCCCAGCCGCCCAGGCCGGCCAGCAGCCACAGCGGAACGTAGAACAACCAGTGCGGCGCGTAAGCGATGCCGACGAGCGCGCCGATATACGCCGCATAGCTCACCACGAAGCCGAGAATGCCGCGCCATACGCGCGGCTCGTAGAGGGATTTCGGAATCGCATCGGTCAGCCGCACGCCCTCGAGCGACTTCGACTTCTGCATGAATTCGTCGAAACGCGCCGGCGGCGCGCTGGGGACCGTATAGGTTTTCGCCATGTCGATCTCCCGCTTACGCCGCTTGCAGACCGAGCTCGGTCGACAGGTGGCGCGCCAGCTCGTCGATGCTGTTGTGTTCGAACAGCAGCGCCGGGGACAGCCGCTGCTCGACCACCTTCTCCAGATCGCCCGACACCTGCACGGCGACGATCGAATCGAGCCCGTACTCGTCGAAGCGCTTGGCGGGATCGATCGCGGCGCGCTCGAGCTTCAGCTGCTTGGCGAGCCGGTCGATCAACCAGTTGCGGATCGACGCTTCGGTCAGCGGCCCGACATCGGCGGCCACCGCCTTCTTGCGGCCGAACAGGCCGCCCAGGATTCCAGCTTGAGACATGATGATTAATCCTTCCGTACGAGGGAGATGAACTGAATGACGACGGCAACTAGCTTCAATACGGCTGCTTGGCGAGCTTGCGGATCGCCGCCGGCGTCGGCTGACGCAGATCGCGCACGACGCCGAGCTTGCCGAGCGTCCACAGCACCCAGGCGCTCAGATCCGGCTCGTACCACTTCACCGAATGGCGGTATGACGCGGGGAATGCGTGGTGGTTGTTCTGCAGGCCTTCGCCGAACGTGAATACGGCGACCGTCCAGTTGTTCGCGCTGTTGTCCCCGGTCTTGAACGGCCGGCCGCCGAACATGTGGCACACGGACCCCACGCACCACGCGGCCTGGTTGGCCACGAAGATGCGCGCCAATCCGCCGAACAGCAGGCCGTTCCATGCGCCGAGCCACGAGCCGGCGACGGCGCCGCCGATCGCGGCCGGCAGCACGAGGCCGAGCACGATCCACCAGGCGTAGGTGCGGTGATAGAAGAACAGGCGGCGATCGCGCAGCACGTCGGGCGCGAAGAAGGTCCAGCCCGAGACGTCGGGGGCCAGCATCCACGGCATGTGCGCATACCAGAGGCCGCGCAGCTTCGCGAACAGGCCCTTGCCGGCCAGATTCGGCGAATGCGGATCGCCTTGCTGATCGCTGTACAGGTGATGTCGGCGGTGCGTCGTCACCCAGAACATGATCGGTCCTTGCGCGGCCATCGACCCGCAGATCAGCAGCAGCCCTTCGAACCACTTCGACGTGCGGAACGTCTTGTGCGCGAGATACCGATGGAAGCCCATCGTGATCCCGCCCATGTGCAGAAAATAGAACACCGCGAACAGCACGAGATCGGTGGCGGCGAACTCGCCCAGCACGAGCTGGCGTACCGCCAGCGCGAAGCCGGCCAGCGGCACCAGCATCACGGCCAGGGCGGTCAGGCGTTTGACGCGCGCCCCGCTGCCCAGCAGCGGCGAAACACCGGGGATCTGCCCGTCGGCGGCCGACAGCCCGCCTGCGGCAGTCACGCCGGGTGCAACCTGAATCGACGAATTCATAGGAATCTCCAGACGCTAAACAGGATTACGGCGAAATTGAAGGAGCCGTCGCGCGGCGCTTGGGCGCATAGCGCACCTCCGTGACGAGCCCCAGCGCGTCGAGCAAGCGGATGACCCAGGCGGAAGGATCGAGCTGCCAGAACGCGTGATCGTTGTTGGCGAAGGCCGGCTGTGCGTGATGGTTGTTGTGCCACGCGCCGCCCACCGAGACGATCGCGAGCAGGCCCAGATTGCGGCTGTGGTCGCGCGTCGCGTGCGGGCGGGTGCCGATGGTGTGGCACAGCGAATTGACGGCCCAGGTCGACTGATCGAGCAGGAAGATCCGTGCGAGCCCGCCCCACAGGAAACCGCCGACGGCGCCGGTCAAGGCCTGCCCGGCCGGCGCGAGCAACGCGCCCGCCAGCGCGGGCAGCGCTAGGCCGAGCAGCACCCACCACCCATAGCGCAGATTGAGATTGACGATCAGGCGGTCGCGCAGCAGGTCCGCGGCATACGCGCTCCAGTTCTCGCGGCGCACGCTGAACAGCCAGCCCACGTGACCGTGCCAAAGGCCCGCGAGCCGGCTCGGTTGGCCGTGGCGGTTCGCGCGCGGCAGCGGCGAATGAGGATCGCCGTCCTGATCGGTGAACGCGTGGTGCATGCGGTGCGTCGCGGCCCAGAACAGGATCGGCCCCTGGGCGGCCATGCTGCCGAATACGCCGAGCATCACGGTGACGATCGGCCGTCCCTTGAACGCACGGTGTGAGAAGTAACGGTGCATGCCGGTTTCGACGCCGATCGCGGTCGAGAAATACATCACCGCGAGCAGGATGAAGTCGGTGGCGCGCACGCCGTATGTCCACGTGTAGGCAATCGCGAGCACGAAACCGAGCGCGGGAACGCCGACGGTCAGATAAGCGAGCCGGCGCGCGCGCGAGTCGGTGTCGGCGTCGGCCGCACGGGCGGTCGCGGGTGTTCGCGACGACGAGAGATCTGCTTCAGCCATGACTGGCTCCGAAGAAAGACAGCGACAATGGAAATCGGGAATGCGGAAGCGGCGAACGGCTCAGGCGCGGGCCTCGAGCGTGCTCAGGCTGCCTTGCTGGAACGCCTGCTTGCACGCTTGCCTGCGCACCTTGCCGCTGGTCGTGAGCGGAATCGCGCCCATCGGCCCCAGGTGCACGACCGCCGGCGCCACGCCGTGATCGCGCGTGACCGCCAGCGTGATCGCCGCTCGCACTTCGCCCATTTGCTCGGGGCTCAGACGGCGCGAGCGCTTGAGCTCCGCAACGATGACGAGCGACTCCCGCGGGCCGCCGTCGATCGAAAACGCCACCACGCCGTTGGTTCGGATCGCATCGTGCGCGGCCTGCACCGATCCTTCGATGTCGGTCGGATAGAGGTTGCGCCCGGCGACGATCACGACGTCCTTGATCCGGCCCGTGACGAACAGCTCGCCGTGGTTCAGAAAGCCGAGATCGCCGGTGCGGAGGTAGCGCGCCGAATCGGCGTCGCCGCGTTCGTCGCAGAGCGCCGCCGCGAACACGTCGTCGCTGTCCGCGCGGCCGAGATAGCCGGCAGCGACGTTCGGACCGCTGAACCAGATTTCGCCGATGCTGCGCTCCGGCAGCACGCGCTTCGTCGCAGGATCGACGATCAGCAGCCGATGGCCGGCCGCCACGGGCCCGCAGCCCACCAGCGTCGTGCACCCGAGCAGGTCGGATTGCGCGTCGTGCGGCACGCACTGGCCGCGGGCGAGCGCCTCCTTGTCGACGTCGATCAGCGTGATCGGCGAACGGCCGGGCTTGCCGGACACGTAGAGCGTCGCCTCCGCCATTCCGTAGCACGGCACCACGGCGCGGCGCTCGAAGCCATGCCGGCCGAAGCGCGCGGCGAAGCGCTCGAGCGTCGCGTGGCTCACCGGCTCCGCGCCGCAGAACACGTGCTGCAGCGAGCCGAGATCGAGCGTGGCGGCTTCTTCGTCGCTGATGTGGTCGACGCATAGGTCGAACGCGAAATTCGGCGCGACGCTGGTGGTCACGCGGTAGTCGCTGATCGCCTTGAGCCAGCGATACGGACGCTGAACGAAATGCTGCGGCGACAGGATCACGAGCGGAAAGCCGCTGAACACCGCGAGCAGCAGCGCGCCCATCAGGCCCATGTCGTGATACGGCGGCAGCCACGTGCAGCCGACGCGCTCCGGATCGGCGCCGAGCCGCTCGGCGATCACCGCGCAGTTGCTGACGAGATTCCGGTGCGTGACGACGACGCCCTTCGGCTCGCCCGTCGATCCCGACGTGTACTGCAGCAGCGCCGGCCGCTCCAGATCGAGGCCCTGCTCCAGCACGCGCCCGAAGTCGTGCGCCGATGCGTCGATGGCGTCGAAAGCATGCTCGTCGATCGTCAGCAACGCCGGCGCGACGCGCGCGCCGTCGTGCAGCCGGTCGAGCTCCTGTTGCAGCGAGCGATGCTGCTTGCCGGCGATCACCACGTCGGGACGGGCGTCGCGGCAGATCGACGCGAAACGCGCCACGGCGCGGGAGCCGGCCGGCGGAAACGAAGGCACCGCGGTGGCGCCCGCCAGCAGGATTCCGAACAGCGCCGCGACGTAACCGAGACCTGGTTCCAGCACCAGCAATACGCGGCGTTCGTGCAGCGCGTGCTGCACGAGCAGATCGCGCACGTGGGCCGCAGCGGCGGCGAACTGGCCGTAGGACCAGCTCGCGACGTCGTCCTCGCCGTCGCGCAGAAAATGGAACGCGACGCGCTCCGGCGTGTGCTCGGCACGCTCGCGAAGCACATGGAGCAGCGACGAGGTCGTGCGCTCCGCCAGCAGAGCGGAGGGAGGAATGCTACCGGCCATCATGAGACCCTCGGATAATCGGTTTCGTATTGTTTCGATCAAATCGTCATGCCCGGCGCCGGGCCGAACGCGGCGCCGCCCTCAACGCGCCGCCGCGGAGGCGAGCACGCGCGGTCGCGTATCCACCGGCGCGCACAGGATCGCCGTCGCCAGCGCGAGCGCGATCTGCAGGTAACAGAGCGTGTGGAATTCGGCGAGCCGCGTGATCGCATTGCCGGTGATGGCGACCGTCAGCGCCACGCCGAACACCGATCCCATCTGGCGTATCGCCTGATTCACGGCCGAGCCGACGCCGAACCGCGCGGGCGGCAGATGCGCAACCGCGGCAGCCGACAATGAAGGCATGACCATCCCGACGCCCAGCCCGGTCAGCAGCGCGCCCGGCAGCCAGGCATGCAGATAGTCGGGCGTGACGCCGGGCACCAGCGCGAACCACAGGCTTGCCGCCATGGAGATCAGGCTTCCCGTCACCAGCAGAAGCCGGTGCCCCGCGCGCGCCGCGAACCGGCCGCAGACGATCGCCGTCGGCACGACGAGCAGCGGCCCTGGGGTGCCGGCCAGCCCGGCGCGCGTCAGCGAGTACGACCAGACGCCCGTGGTGAACAGAAACGTCTGGAAGAACATCATCGCGAAGCCGATCGCGAAGCACAGCGACGCCAGATTGATGTAGCGGTAAGTGCGATCCTGGAACAGCGACAGATCGATCGCAGGCGCACGGGCCGTGCGCGCCCACGCGACGAACGCGGCCAGTATCGCGAGCCCGCCCGCGATCGCGAGCGCCACCTTCGGCGACGCCCAGCCAAGCGCTTCCGATTGCACCAGCCCGAACGCGATCGCGCCGACGCCGACGATCAGCAGGACGACGCCGACCAGATCGAGCGGCGCGCCCCGCTCGGGGTCACGCGACTCGTCGAGCACGCGCCATCCTTGCCAGAGCGCGAGCGCGCCGAGCGGCAGATTGAGAAAGAACGCCCACGGCCAGCCGAAGCGATCGACCAGGAACGAGCCGACGCTCGGCCCCAATGCGCCGGCCACGCCGCTGACCGCGCCCCACAGGCTCACGGCGATCGCCCGTTTGGTGACGGGGAACGCCGCCAGCAGGATCGACAGCGAGGCAGGCAGCAACAGCGCCGCGCCCGCGCCCTGCACCGCGCGCATCATCCACAGCATCTCGATGCGCGAGGCGATCCCGCAGCCGAACGATCCGCCGACGAACATCGCGAGCCCGAGCAGGAACATCCGCTTGCGCCCGCACAGGTCGGCCAGGCGGCCGGCCGGCACGAGCAACGCGGCGAACACCAGCGTGTAGGCGTTCAGCACCCACGACAGGCCGCCCGAATCAGCGCCGGGAAACGCCCGTCGCAACGCGGGAAACGCCGCGTAGAGCACGGTGACGTCGATCGAAACCAGAAACACCGCGACGCTCGCGATCCAGAAAACCGGCCACGGCGAAATCGAATTCGGCTGCGCCTGCGAAGCGGGCACGCTGGGTGCGCTCATGGCCTTATACCTCGCGAAGCTGGGCGCGCGTCACGCCGTCGCCCGATGCGGATTCGGGTTCGGCGTCCGCTTCGAAATACGACGGGTCGAGAAACGGCAGCGTCCGTGCCCGCATCCGCGCCTGGAACAGCGCGACGACCGGCCACGGGCGCATCGCCATTGCCATGCTCCTGACGTTGCGCTCGTCTTCCCAGCAGATGACGTTGGCTACTTCCAACGGCAGCCCGCCGACCTCGCCGGTCCACAGGCTCAGCGTCATCGCACCTGCCGACAGACGCGGCCCGCTCGCGCGCCCGCCATAGACCGCGATCGAATGGCCGCACACGCGCTCGACATCGGCGCGCCCGCGTATCGGCTTGCAGGCCACCGGGCTGGTCAGAAACATCTCGTCGGTGATGCCGAACGGCAGCTTGGCATCCAGCACTTCGTCGTCGGGAATCGGCGGCAACGCGGTGTTGACCTCGGCGGGCAATACCCACGCATCGACGTCGACCAGATCCCGGCTCGCGTCATACAGCGCGCGCCGGACCGGCGCCGGAAACGAGCCGAGGAAAATGTCGACCTCGATGCGCGTGCCGGATCTGCGCGCCACCGTCACGCCGCGAATCTGGCGGTCCTCGAAGCGGCCGTGCCATTCGCGCCCGCCGATGTCCGCGCCACGCCACGCGTGTTGCGGCTCGATCGCGGCAAAGACGCCCGCGGCGGCCGCCGCGAGTTGCTCGACCCGCTCGCGACCGAGGATTTCGCCGAACATCATCGGATGATGCAAGGCGACCTCGTCCGGCGCCGACATCCCGAGTTCCTGCAGCAACTCGCCCACATAGAGCGTCCGTTCCGGCTCGTTCATCGTCGCGCCCGCCTCTGCCGTCATCGTCGTTTGTTCGGGTGCGCCCGGCAGGCGCGCCGTTGCCGCGGCCGTCATACCGTCGCTCGAATGGATGCGCGCGCACCCATTCGCTCCAGGATCCGTCGTGCGGCGAATGCCGGCCGGTCGAGCTGGATGTCGATCATCGGCGCCGTGGGGCTCCAGTTCGCCTGCAGGCTCTCCGCGACGTCCTTGTCCTCCATCACGGTCGCGAACACCTCCTTCGCGGTGAATTCGGTAAACCGCTCGTTGTCGACGTCGAAGTCACGGTGCATGCCCACGAATACGTGGGTCGTGGTGTCCGTGGCGGGCGTGAAGATCGTCGTCGTATAGACGTGGAAGATCCGGCCGCTGGCATCGTCGCAGGCGTGCGCTCGCGTTTCGACCCGCGTGTTGCCGATGGGCCAGTAGAGCACTTCCTGGAAGCGATCGATGTAGTCGAGCTTCAGGATATGGGTATAGAGCGGCGGCGTCTTCTCGCGGCGCAAGTAGCGGCGCACGCGGACTTCGTCCTCGCCGATCACGATTTCCGGCGGCGTCTCGACGATGTCGAGCGAGCCGAGCGTCTTCGCGTGCACGAACGCGGCGTGCGAAATATCGAGGATGTTGTCGATCCCGAACAGGTAGCTGCACGCGATCGTGCAATAGCTCATCGTTCCGGCGAGCTCGGGCGCCGAGCAGACCCAATGGTTCGGAATCGCCGCCTCGTCGGCCTGGTCGGGGTCGCCGGTCCACAGCCAGATGAAGCCGTATTTCTCGACGGCGGGGAACGCGCGCACGCGCGCGCCCTTCGGGATCGTGCTCTGACTCGGAATGCCGACGCACGCGCCGGAACAGTCGTACCTGAGCCCGTGGTACCAGCACTGGAGTTCGTCGCCGACCACGCGCCCGCGGGACAACGGAACCTGTCGGTGCGGGCATCGATCCTCGAGCGCGACGACCTGGTCCGCCAGGGTTCGATACATGACGACCTTATGGTTCAGGATCGTCCGGGCAAAGGGCTCGCGCTGGACTTCCGCGGAGAGTGCTGCTGCATACCACGCATTCTCGATAAACATGATTCCTCTCTTTGCTACATGGGCGACGTGGCGGCACACCCGACCCGCGTGCGGGTCGGTGTGCGGCTTGCGGATCGTTGCTACTTGCGCATGACGGCGATCAACGCATCGGCGTCCGGCGCGTCCATCGATGCCGCCTCGCGGTCGAGATGCCCCTGCGCCATCCGCTCGAGGAATTCGTCGGTCGACGACTGCAGATTGACGCAGGGATACTGGAAACGGCCCGTCGTATACCGAAGCGCGCCGAAGAAGGACGGCTCGACCGGCGCGCGTGCCGCGGCGAGCAGCCCCTGCGACATCAGATACTTGTGGAGCGCCGGCAGCCGGTAGCACGGCACAGCCGGATACTGATGGTGTTCGAGATGGAAGTTGCTGCCGAAGAACAGCGCGGTGTAGATCGGCGACGTATAGCTGCGGCTGTCGCGATAACGCCCCGGCACGGTATCCGTGTGCTCGATGTACGCGCGGATGGTGCTGAACACGTAGACGCCGATATACGGAATCAGCATGACCGTGAAGCCCAGCCACAACGACCGATGCCAGATGAATCCGTAGGCCGTCACCGCACCCAGGTTCAGTGCAATGTTGATCCGCGAGATCCAGCGCATTTCGCGCTCGCTGAACGGCAGCCGCGTGTTCTCCGGCCACGGAAGGCCAGCGGCCATGCGTACGGCGTTCTTCGTATAGATCCGTACGCCCCGGGAGCGCGCGAGAAAGAAGCGCGACCAGAAGGTGCGGTACTGCGAATAGATCTGGACATCGGGGTCGATGTCCTGACCGGTGTAGCGATGGTGCTTCCAGTGAGTCATGCTGAAACCCACGATCAGGAAGCCCGGCACCAGCGACGAGCAGATGAGCGCCAGCGCGGCGCTCACGTACTTGTTGCGATGCAGGTTGGTGTGCATGCCCTCGTGGCCGACGAAGGTCAGCAGGTGCATGCCGTGGCCCGCGATCACGCCGAGGACGAGCGCCATCGCCACACGGGCCGGCGCCGACGCCGGGATATCGACGACGGCGAACGCCACCGCGGCCGGAATCAGGAAGAATGCGAGCGCGTGCGCCACATAGAGGATCGTCGCGACGGAGCTGATCTGGTGGAAGTGTCGCGGCAGCTTGAGCCGCGAAAATGCAGCATTGCCGTCCAACGTGGCTTCGATGGTCATGGAATGGCTCCTCGGCTTAGTCGACATGGGACCGGTGACAGGCAGAACTGCCCCGCCACGGCTTGCATACGCGTGATCGAAACGACCACGCGCCGTCGTTCCGTGCGCTCATATCGACGCTCTCGCGCAAACGTCGCGATCGCCACCGGCGGTCACCGGCGCGAGATCGTCCGACTCGCATGCCTGCGCCCACCTCGCGTGCGCCTCGTCGGCGAGACGCTGGCGCAACGCCATCTCGGCGCGGATCGTCTCGCCTCGCGTCGACATGTCGATCAGCGGCTGAATGACGCCGGTTTCGCCGCCGGCAATGGCCTCGTCCGCCCATTTCCTGATATCGCTGGGATCGAACACCGCAAACGGCGAACATCGGCGATTCTGCGAAGCCAGCAAGCGCGCCTGCAGCACCGGGTCGGCCGTCAGCTTGCCGAACAGGATCCGGCTGAGCGGATTGTTGTGGCCGAGTGCGCCGCGGCCGCGCGAGTATTCGAACAGGTCGATCGACGTCGCGTCGCGCTGGCGCCAGTAGCATTCCAGCGCGCGGTCGTCGTCCTCGACGATGGCCTGGCCGAGTGCGCGCGCATCGCGAAGTGCGTCGGTGATGCCGAATCCGGGGGACGGATCCATGAACAGGCCCGCGTCGCCCACCAATGCCCAGCCGGGTCCGGCAGCCTGACGGAAGAAGAAGCGCAGCTTCAATGCGCCGAGCACCTTGCTCACCGGCTCACCGGTAATCAGCGGCGCCGTATGGCGGTTGCCCTTCAGCGTTTCGGTCAGCTTCTCGAGCGCGCGGCCCTTCCACTGCGGCAACTGCGTTTTCGGGAACGCCACCCCGATCAGCAGAAGATCGCGGTTGGTCGGAAACACGAAGACGATGTCGTCGCCGAACGTGCAGTTCATCGCCCCGCCCAGATAGCGCGGATCCGTGTCGAACCAGTCGGGACGCGGCCAGTACGCCCAGTACATCGCGCGCGGGCAGTCATAGCCGTGGTACTCCTCCGCGCCGACCAGCTCGGCCGTCGTCGAGTGCGGGCCGTCCGCGCCCACCACGATCCGCGCGCGGATCTCCTCGCGCACGCCGTCATGTTCGACCACGGCGCCCGTCACGCGCTCGCCGTCGCGCAACAGGCCGACCAGCCGGGTCCGGGCCCGCACCTCGGCCCCCGACGCGCGGGCCTCCTCCAGCAACAGGGCATCGAGATCCATGCGGCGCGGGCACGAGCAGCGCCCGCCGACCGGGTACTCGACGCGGCCCGTCACGTCGTCGTTTCCGTACATCATGCTGGGCACCGGGGGCGCGAAGCGGCGCACCTTGTCGCCGAGCTCGAGCTCGTCCAGCAACGCCATGCCGTAGGGAGAAATCCAGTGGGTGGACAACGGTTGATCGCTCGGCAGATGGTTCGCATCGATCGCCAGCACGCGCTTGCCGGCGCGCGCCAGATGAATCGCGAGCGTGGCGCCCGCACAGCGGGCGCCTATGATGAGGGTGTCTAGCACGGAAAATTCCCTTTGGATAACGACCGGAGTCCGAATTGCACGGGACGCAACCTCGCCGTCGCCGGCGCCATCGGTCAGATGGAGAGCCGGCGAACGGCGGCGCAGCGCCGAATGATTACGGTTTGACGTACTGACGAAATCAGCGGTACTGCGGGACCCGCGTGCCCATCGCTCAATGCGCCTCGGCGGACCGATCCGACGGATATCGCCTGAACAGCACCGACGCGTTCACGCCTCCGAACCCGAACCCGTTGGACAGCGCGATCTCGACCGGCACGTGCCGCGCGGCAGGCCCGATCAGATCCAGCCCGTCGGCTGCCGGGTCGGGGTGCTCAAGATTCAGCGTGCCGGGCAGCACGCCATCGCGCAGCGCCAGAATGGAAAACGCCGCTTCGATGGCGCCCGCCGCTCCGAGCAGATGTCCGGTTGCCGACTTGGTCGACGAAATCGCCGGGCCGGCGCCCACACCGAACACCGTCTTCAGCGCCTCGATCTCGCCGGCGTCGCCGACCGGCGTCGACGTCGCATGGGCGTTGACGTAGTCGACCTGCTCCGGAGCGACGTCGCCCATCCGCAGGGCCAGCTTCATCGCCCGCATCGCGCCGGATCCGTCGTCGGGTCCGGCGGTCATGTGATAAGCGTCGGCCGTGGTGCCGTAGCCGATGATTTCCGCGATCGGCCGGGCGCCGCGCGCCAGGGCATGATCCAGCGACTCGACCACCACCATGGCGGCGCCCTCGCCCATGACGAATCCGTCACGATCGCGATCGAACGGACGCGACGCCCGCACCGGCTCCTCGCTGAAACCGGTCGACAGCGCGCGAGCCGCCGCGAAGCCCCCGAGGCTGACCTTGTCGAATGCCGCTTCTGCGCCGCCGGCGAGGACGACATCGGCCTCACCGGTCCTGATCATGCGCATCGCATCGCCGATCGCCTGCACACTCGCGGCACAGGCCGTCACGGGACAGCCGAGCGGCCCGCGGAACCGGTGCTTGATCGAAATCTGGCCGGCTGCCAGGTTGGACAGGAAGAACGGAATGGTGAACGGCGACAAGCGCCGCACGCCGCGCGTCTCGCCGATTCTCACCGCCTCCGCCAGGCCGGGAAATCCGCCGATGCCCGAGGCCACGACGGTAGCGGTCCGCTCGCGCTGCTGCTCCGCTTCCGGCGCCCATCCTGCTTCGGCGAGCGCCTCGTCCGCGGCGACCATCGCCATCTGGATGAAGCGGTCCATCTTCCGCAGTTCCTTGTGCGGCACCGAGCGCTCGGGATCGAAGCCGCCTTCCGGATCTTCGGCCACGTCCTGGACGGTCCCGCCGACCTTGGCGGACAGCTCACCGGCGATATCGTCGCCGAGGCGGCGAAGCCCGGAGCCCCCGCCGATCAGGCGCTGCCACACCAATTCCTTCCCACAACCCAGTGGAGACACAATGCCAATACCGGTTACCACCACTCGAAGCGTCATCTCACATTCCTCTCGCTGACCGGGACTAGCCGAGCCACATCGTTAAAGCCGTTCATCTTCAGGCACACCTGTTGAAATACCGTATTGCGCGCGCCGCGCCGGGCCGCGCCGCCGGGCGGCGGCGCACGCGAACCTTCACGGCGCGCATCGCCCGCTCATACCGATTGCTCGAGCGCGCGCGACGCATCCGGCCTGCGCAACGTCTTGGGCGGCACGCCGCCGACGCGCTCCAGCCCGTCGAGGTTCAGCGCCGCACGCGTCTGTTCGTCGATCTCGATCCAGAACGGCAAGGTCGGCTTGCCTTCGATCATCTGGGGCGGTGCGGCGCGGTGCACATTGACACCCATGCGCTTCAGGAGCCGTTCGTTGCCGAGCACGGAGAACGCAATGAGGCGATTGGCGCCATGGGCGTGCGCGACGCGAACGATTTCGGACATCATGGCTCGCGTGTTTTGCCACGACTCTTCGGCGGTCAACGACTCGCCGCGCGGCATGCTCATCGCGAAGCGGGACAGTTCCCACACGTCGGGGGCATGGGGAAGCGCGGCGTCGCCCATCAAGGTCGGGAACACGTCGCCGAGCAAATAAGGCTCGTCGGTCGGCAGCAAGCGGCCGCAACCGACGATTTCGCCGTTGCGATCGCGGGCGATGACGTAAAGGGTATCCGCGTGATCGAAATTGTCGAATTCGATGCCATTATCGGTAGGCAAAGTCCATCCGAGTTCTTGTATGAAGACCTTATGCCGATACTTTGCGAGTTGATACATCGTTTCGCGATTCAAATCAGCGCTTCTTCCCGACAATAACGTCAGCATCTGAATGCCCTCTCTCATCTCAGAATTGTTGACGCGATTGAACCCGAAATTGCAGCGTCAAAATAGCTGCCCGAATGGACAGGTCGTACGTCGCAGACGCGATGGATCGCGCGCCGATTACGACGAAACGCGGCGCCGGGATAGCGAATTCAGGATTAACGGACGATCGTTCGAAAATCAGCGAAACGGAGCGCCGAAGCAGAGCGTGGGATCGGAAATTGGGGGCCGGGTATCTCGGGCGCCGCATCACGGGATCGATGATTGCGGTCGCGATCGAATCGGCGCCGCGCCGCTCTGGAAACTCGGACCCGAGATTTCCGTTTCACGGCACGCGCGGTTCAACGGATAAACCCGTGGCTTTTTGATGAAATAATCATCGGGATCGAACAAAAAATCAGTGATCGGCGACGACGGCCGATTCAAGTGCGCGTTGCCGCGCCCCCGAGCATAGCCAGTTCTGGATTAATGCCCGGCTGTATTGCGCGCCATAATCGTCGCCGTCTGTATCGAGAAGCATTACGTTGCTGCTGACGTCGCCTCGCCCGACCTGCACGTCGGGCTGGCCCACCGCCACGTACCACGCGCAGCCGACGCTCGCGCTCGGCTGCGTGTCGGTGCAGACCAGCTCGTAGTAGCCGGCATTGACGGCGCTGATCCCCTCGCCCCAAAGATCATGCAGCAGTTCCGAATCGGGCTGACACATATGCTGCCGGAAACGCAACGCGTAAAATGCGGGCAAAGTCAATCGTATGTATCCATCGTTCCATTTTTTTTGCATATCGGTTATCTCGACGTGACACCTGTTAAAATCGCTTCCGAATAGGCCGGCAAGATTCACGGTGGTCGGCCAGACGAGGGCTATTGCAACGCTCGTAGCGCGCCCGCGTTGTGATTCTTGATAGCCGGTTCGATCGCGCGCATGTGATTCAGGATTATTGCAGATCGTCTGATGAATGACATCGCATTATCAGCCCGTGAAAAGGGGGCACGCCTGCGTGAAATTGAGCGTTTCGAGCGTCTCATCGTCAGTGCGGATGCTCCGCGAAATCCGTCGTCAAGCAAAAAATATCACCGGCGCCATGCTTTCTGCCTGATACCCGGAAAATTCAACCCCACCCTGGAATATCGTTTAATAAGAATCGACCGATGTGTCGACTACACGATATAGCTGCCTCATGGGTAAGATTGACCGAAAAGGTAATGATATGCAGGCTTGGAGAGAAAAGTATCTGAATGGATTCGCCACCGCAAAATCCGAGGCCGACGTGTTTCTGGAGTTTTCGGCGGATGTGCGGGCGCTCGGATTCGACCACTGTTCATTCGGTCTGCGCATACCGTTGCCGATCAGCAAGCCGCAGTTCATGCTGCAGTCCAACTATCCGCAGACGTGGGTCGAACGCTATGTGAGCCAGAACTATTTCGCCGTGGACCCGACGGTCCGGCACGGGTTGAGCCGGATGAGCCCGCTGATCTGGCGCGCCGACAGCCAGACGCAGTGCGTCCAGTTTTGGGAGGAGGCGGGCCAGCACGGCCTGCGGCACGGCTGGTGCATGCCGTCCGTCAGCCGCACCGGCGCGATCGGGCTCATCACGATGGTCCGGTCCGGCGAACCGATCGAGGAACGCGAGCTCGCGGAAAAGGGATACCAGATGTCATGGCTCGCCAACACGGCCAACTATGCGATGAGCATGCATCTGCTCCAGCGGCTCGTGCCCGAATACACCGTCGAGCTGACCGTACGCGAGCGCGAGGCGCTGCAATGGTCCGCTGCGGGGAAAACCTACGCGGAGATCGGCAAGATCATGCATGTCGACGACCGCACCGTCAAATTCCACCTCGTCAATGCGATGCGCAAGCTGAACGCGGCCAACAAGACCGAAGCCGCGGTCAAGGCCACCATGCTAGGGCTTTTGTTCTGACGATTCGATTCATCGAGCCTCGGCCGGCGTTCGGCACACCGGCCTAATGGCTCAAGGTCACGCAACCGTCCGGGCGGACATTCGCAGCCGCCCTCGATTACCTAGGTAATTGACACCTATCGACCTAGGTAATTGGCGTCCCTACCATGGTTTTCGGCGCGAACCCAAGCGCCACACCTAGAGAGGACACGACCATGACCACCCAGGACGTCGATACCCGCACGCTACGGCGTGTGATCGCCGCAGCGTCGATCGGCAATTTCGTCGAATGGTTCGATTTCGCCGCCTACGGCTTCCTCGCGACGATCCTGACGCGCGAGTTTTTCCCGAGCGGCGATCCGACGATCGGGCTGCTGAAGACGTTCGCCGTGTTTGCGGTGGCGTTCGCGTTCCGTCCGCTCGGCGGCCTGGTGTTCGGCGTGATCGGCGACCGGATCGGCCGCAAGCGCACGCTCGCGCTGACGATCCTGATGATGGCCGGGTCGACGACGCTGATCGGCCTGCTGCCCACTTACGCGAGCATCGGCTACTGGGCGCCGCTGCTGCTCACGATCATTCGCTGCGTGCAGGGCTTTTCGGCCGGCGGCGAATATGCGGGTGCGTGCGCGTACGTGATGGAACACGCGCCGCGCCGCCGCCGCGCGTTCTTCGGCAGCTTCGTGCCGGTCTCGACGTTCTCGTCGTTCGCGTGCGCGGCCGTGGTCGCGTATCTGCTCGAATCGTCGCTGTCGTCGCAGGCGATGATCGACTGGGGCTGGCGCGTGCCGTTCCTCATCGCGGCGCCGGTCGGGCTGATCGGCGTCTATCTGCGCGTGAACCTGAACGAAACGCCTGCGTTCCAGGCGCTCGAGGGCAAGCACGACGTCGCGCATGCGCCGCTGATGGAAACGCTGCGCTCGCAATCGTGGAACATCCTGAAGCTCGGTGCGTTCGTGTCGGTCACCGCGCTGTCGTTCTATACGTTCACGACGTACTTCTCGACCTACCTCCAGGTCGCCGGCCACCTGTCGCGCGGCACGTCGCTGCTCGTGACGGTGCTTGCGCTGTTCTTCGCCGCGGCACTGTGTCCGGTCGCCGGCTTCTTCTCCGACCTCGTCGGCCGCCGCGCGACGATCGCGACCACCGGCCTGTTCATCATCGTGTCGGTGTATCCGGCGTTCTCGCTCGGCGGGTCGGGCGTGTTGTCGCAATCGCTGCTCGGCGTCGCTCTGCTGGCGATCGGCGCGGTGTTCTCCGGCGTGGTGACGGCACCGCTGATGTCCGAAGTGTTCGCGACGAAGACCCGCTATACGGCCTCCGCGATCACCTACAACCTCGCATACACGATCTTCGGCGGCACCGCGCCGCTCGTCGCGACGTGGCTGATCTCCGCGACCGGCACCAACCTGTCGCCCGCGTACTACCTGATCGCCGTGGCGATCTTCGCGATGATCGGCGGGCTGGCGCTGCCGGAAACGTCGAAGACGGCGCTCGAGGACGCCGGCCCGGCGACGGGCCGAGCGGCCCGCAACGCGGAGCGCAGCGTCGAAGGCGCCGTGTGAGCGGCGGGCGGATATCATGAACGGTCTTCACGATTCCGCCCTTGTCACCGCTCGCCCGGTTCGAACGTCGTTCGGGCCGAGCGACGGGATGCCGACCATGACCGACACGATGCCCAGCCTCGACTACGAAGATCTCTTCAGGCACCTGCCCGTCGCGGCGATCGTGGCGAAAGAGCGGATCATGGTCGAGTGCAACGAGAAGGCGCTGCAACTGTTCAGGGCGACCCGCGACGACATCATCGACCAGTCGTTCGCGAAGCTCTATCCGCAACAGAAGGACTTCGCGACGACCGGCCGCCGCCTTGCGCCGCTGCTCGCGAAGCATGCCGGCTTCAGCGACGATCGCATCATGCGGCGGGTCGACGGCAGTCATTTCTGGGTCACCGTCCGCGGCTTCGGATACAACCCGAAGCGGCCGTTCGAGCTGGCCGTGTGGACCTTCACCGATCTGTCGGAAAACTCCAAGCATCCCGATGTCACCGGCACGCTGACCGATCGCGAGCGCGACGTCGCCGCGCTGCTGGTGCATGGCCTGACGAGCAAGGAAATCGGCAAGGAGTTGAGCATCAGCCCGCGCACCGTCGATATTCATCGTGCGAGTTTGTTGAGGAAGTATGAGGTGCGCACGACGCATGACCTGATTGCGTGCTTGCTGGCTTGAGCGTCCCGCCCGGTCCCCACTGCGCGCTGCACGGCCGCCGCGGACGAAAAAAAGCCCGGCAAAGCCGGGCCAATCAGATCGAGATCCGAGGAGAACCCCGCCCGGACCACGCCAGGCGGGCGCGCCGCACTACACGACGTTCTTTTCGACGATCGGCCGGTTTTCCAGCACACGCTCCCAGCCGAGCGACGACAGGTCGAGCGTTTCGTACCGCCCGCCGAGAATCAGTTCACTCACGCCACGCCCCGTGGCAGGCCCCTGCTGCAGCCCGTGCCCGCTATACCCGTTCGCGAACACGACGTTGTCGAGCTCGGGGTGATACCCGATGATCGCGTTGTGGTCGAACACGTTGTACTCGTAGTACCCGGACCAGCAATTCTCCACGCGCAGCGCCTCGAACTCCGGCACGCGGTTCGCGAGCGTCGGCCAGATCACCTCGTCGAACAGATCGTGATCGACCTCGTCGAGCGGCAGATCGTCGGGATCGCGATCTGGGCTCGGCGACGTCCCGCAGATATACGTGCGCCCTTCCGGCCGGAAATACACGCCGGTCGGATCGATCAGCAGCGGGCAATCGGCGAGCTTCGCCGGCGACGACACGTTGAAGATGCTGCGGCGCCGCGCATACACCGGAATGTCGATGCCCATCATCGACGACAGCGTGCGCGTCCACGCGCCGGCCGCATTGACGAGCGTGTCGCATGCATGGCGCTCGCCGTCGTTCGTCACCACGTGCGTGATCTTGCGGCCGTCGCGCACGACGCCGGTCACGTCGGCCGCCACATAGCGCGCGCCGAGCGCCTGCGCCTTCTTGCGCAGCGCCTGCACGAGCCCGTAGCCGTCGAACCATCCTTCGCCGCTCGCGCCGTAAGCGCCCGACACGAGATCGTCGACGTTCAGCCACGGGAACTTCGCACGCAGCGCGTCGCGGTCCAGCAGATGGATATCGGCGCCGAGCCGCGTCTGCAGCGCGTGGTTTTCGCGCAGCGTCGCATCGCCGGCCGGCGTCGCGAGGAACAGGTAACCGCCTTCATGCAGATCGATCGACGGCTGCGTTCCGTCGACTTCGAGCCGTTCGCCGATATTGCGCAGGAACGCGATGCCGAACAGCGACATCTCGATCGACAGCGGCGTCGAGAACTGCTGGCGGATCGACGCGGCCGACAGCGCCGACGACGACTTCGCATAGGTGGGATCGCGCTCGATGACGGTCACGGAAACCGTCGGATCGGTGGCGCGCAGGAAATAGGCGATCGAGCTGCCGATCACACCACCGCCGACGATGACGACTTGAGAACTCACGACTGACTCCAGTTGCACATGAAAGGCGCGGCCAGCCGGCCGCGCCCGAAGGTTGTTCGTGCCGCGTCGCGCGCATGGTGCGCGCCCGATCGTTGCGGCTATTTCAGCACGTCACGCCGCGCCGCGAAAGAGCGCGTGCGGCGCTCAATCGGCCGTCTGCGTGGTGACCGGCTGCCACGCGGCGTTCTTCACTTCATACAGCGTCGAGCTCGGGTTCTTCAGGTCGCCCGTGGTCGTGAACGCGATCGTGCCGGTGATGCCGTCGTAGCGCGTGCTCTTGAGCGCGCCGTTGAAGTCGGCCGGCTTCGCCGAATTCGCCTTCTGCATCGCATTGATCGCGATCCAGGTCGCGTCGTAGGCGAACGGCGCATAGGCGAGCATGTCGACGCCGTACTTCTGCCTGAACTTCGTCTCGAACTGCTTGCCCTTCGCGAGCCGTGCGAGCGGCTGCCCGTACTCCCACACGGCCGCGCCTTCGGCCGCATTGCCGGCGAGCCTGATGAAGTTGGCGTTCATCACGCCGCCGCCCGCGAGGAACTGCGCGCGCACGCCGAGCTGGCGCATCCGCTTGACCAGCATCGCGGACTGCGCATCGAGCCCGCCGAAGAACACGAGGTCCGCGTTCGCGCTCTTGATCTTGGTGAGCTGCGCGCTGAAGTCGACGGCCTTGTCGTTCGTGAATTCGCGCGCGACGATCGTGCCGCCCGCCGCCTTCACCGCCTTCTCGAACTCGTCGGCTTCGCCCTGACCGAACGCAGTGCGGTCGTCGATGATCGCGATGCGCTTCGCCTTGGTCACGCCCGCCGCATACGCGCCGGCATTGCCGGCGTTCTGCGCGTCGGTGGCGATCACGCGATACACGGTGCCGAGCCCGGCGCGCGTGATGTCGGGATTGGTGGCCGACGGCGTGATCATCGGAATGCCGGCCTTCGCGTAGATCTTCGAAGCCGGCAGCGTCGTGCCCGAATTGAAATGGCCGATCACGACCGCGACCTGCGCGTCGGTCAGCTGCTGCGCCGCCTGGACGCCGATGCGCGGATCGCTCTGGTCGTCCTGCGACGCGACGACGAACTTCACCGGCTTGCCGCCGAGCGTGGGCCGCGCCGCGTTCGCCTCGTCGACGGCCATCCGCACGCCGTTCTCGATGTCCTTGCCGTAGGCGGCGCCGCTGCCGGTCAGCGGCACGGCCACGCCGACCTTGACGACCGCTTCCTGCGCGTGAGCCGCGCCGGTCTGGAACGCGAGAAGCGCGGCGGCCAGCGCCATGCCGGAAAGCGAGCGAGTGCGGAACGTCATCGGCGAATCCTTTCTTTTATGGGTCGGGGCACGGTGCGCGGCTATCGCGCGCGCAACAGGTGAGCCGATTGTGGGTAGCCAATACGCGTGCCGCAAACGAAATATCGGAACTACGTTGTGAGGAATTGTCATCACCCGACGGTATGGCCGACGACGCGCCGGCCCGCGCATGGACGGGCCGGCAACGAAGTACGTCGGGTCGAACGCGCGCCGGTACGGTGGCAAGCCGCGGCGCGCGGTGATGCCGTGGAAGAATCATCACCGGCCGGGGGGCGATGAGGCGCGCCGCGACGCTGCCGCCGGCGCAGCGCTCATTGCCGGTCGATATGCGTATCGATGCCCGTATGCCTGCGCACCGCGTCGGCCGCCTCGCCGGCTTGCTCCTGGAGCTTCCCGGCCTGCTGTTCGGCGACGCCCTCCGCTTCCGTCTCGCGGTCGCCGGTCACCTTGCCGAGCGCTTCCTTGACCGAACCCTTCACCTGTTTGAGCTTGCCTTCGATGCGATTTCTATCCATGGTCGTCTCCTGCGATGAGTTGAGGGAGAGTCGGCCGCACGGCCAGCGCGCCGTGCCGCCGAGGGGACAGGATCGCAGCCGCGCGCAATGCGCGGCAGATGCGGATGCATCATCGTGGCTGGTGCATTCGCACCGATCGCATACGGGACGGCGTCAGTCGCCGCCCTTGTCGGTGCGCGCGACGTTCGGATCGGCCGCGCCGACGACGCCGCGCTCGCGCGCCCATACGATGGCCTCGCCGCGGCTGTGCACGTCGAGTTTCGCGTAGATCGTCGCGACGTGATTGCGGACCGTGTTCGGCGCGAGGCCGAGGCGGCCGGCGATCTCCTTGTCGGCGAGGCCCTGACACAGCAGATCGAACACGTCGCGCTCGCGCGCGGTGAGATCCGACAGCTGCGGCCCCGCGTCCGGCGCATTCGCGCGCCGCACGTTCGCGAGCTTCTCGATCAGTGTGCGGCTGAACCACGACGCATCCTGCATCGCCGTCTCGATCGCATAGACGAGCTCCATCTCGGTGCGCTTGCGGTCGCTGATGTCGAGCAGCGCGATCAGCACGCAGTCCTGGCCGTGAATCGCGACCGGGTCGGCCGACACCACGCAATCGCGCAGGTCGCCTTCGCGCGTGCGGATCTGCACGTCCGCGTTGCGCACGCCGCCGTCGCGCGCGAGCTGGCCGTCGAGCTGCTCGCGCGCGCCGCGCTCGGCCCACAGGCCAATTTCGTCGGCGGACTTGCCGAGCAGGTCGTCGCGCGGATGGCCGGTCATCGCGACGAAGGCGTCGTTCACGTCGAGCAGCACGAAGCCGTCGGCCGTGACGATCGCGGTAGCCACCGGCGCCATCCGGAACGCCTTCGCGAAGCGCTCCTCGCTCTGCCGCAGCGCAAGCTCGGCCTGCCGGCGCGGCTCGAGGTCCATGAAGGTGAACAGCATGCATGCTTCGCCGTTCATGTCGATCGGCTGCCCGGCAACGACGACCGCATTCGGGCTGCCGTCCGCGCGTTTGACCACGGCCTCCATCTGCGGAATGGTCGCGCGCTCGGCGAGCCGCTCGATCGCCAGTTCGCGCCGCTCGGCCTGTTCGAGCACGTCCACTTCATAGACGGAGCGGCCGAGCACTTCGTCGCGGGCGTAGCCCGTCATGTCGAGAAAGCCCTGATTGACCTTCACATAGCGCAGATCGTCGAGCCGGCAGATCGCGGCCGGCGCGGGGTTCGTGTTGAAGGTGCGCTCGAAGCGGTCCTCGGCGCTCGCCCATTCGGTTGCGTCGTGCAACACGAGCGCGAGGCAATCGGGCTCGCCGGCCGCATTCGTCAACACGAGGCTGCGGATCCGGTGGACCCAGCTCACGTTCGCGTCGGCGGCCGATTCGACTTCGACGGTCACGTCGCTGAACTGCTCGCCCGCGATCACGCGGTCCATCGGATAGTGGCCGTGACGCACCGGACGATTGTTCCGGTAGCGCAGCCGGAAGCGCGCGCGATACTCGGTGACGTCCGCGCCCAGCTCGGCGAGCTCGGTCACGCCGTGCATCGCGAGCGCGGCCTCGTTCGCCCACACGATGCGCTGGTCCGGTTCGATGAGGATCACGCCCTCGGTGAGCCCCGCGATGATCTGATGTAGTTGGCGCCGATCGGTATGCGACTTGAGCGCCTGTTCGTTCACTCGTTCGTCCATTGAATGATGGTCCACGTGGTCTGCATGGTTGCCGGCCGCGTCGCGCCCGCACGGGCATGCGCCGGGCCGGTGGATGCCGCGAGGAGCCGGCGCCGTCGCTACGCTCGACGTGCGCCGATGCACCCCGCGCAATAGTACATTCGCGCCGCGCCGCCGCTGCGTGCGCGTGCGCGTGCACGCCACGCGCGCAGCCGCGCTGCGCCGCGTGCAGCGGGCACTTGCGCAGGGTACGAAGCACGCGTCGTTCCTGCCCCGCCGTTCCGTCCCCATGCAAACGCACTAGCGCATCCGGTGAATTTGCGCGATGTGCGCGTGCGTTCTCGTCGGTACGCTGGTAACACATCGGCGCTCCCGCGCTGCCCAGCAATACCGCAGAGGAGGACATCCTGATGAAGCTGCATCAGACACCCGATCCGACGCGGCCCGAACCGGCCCCGGACAATCCGCCCGAACCGGCGCCGGGCACCGACCCGCCGGTGCCGTTGCCGCCCGACGTGCCGCGGCCGGACATGCCGCCGCGCGAGCCCGGCTACGACACGCCGATCGCACGTTGACGGCGAGCCGTCGCGCGATCCCGATCGGCCGTACGACCGTACGACCGTACGACCGCAGCATTTTTTCAACCATAAGATCGAAGGAGAACATCGATGAACAAGACCTCGCATCTCTCGACCGTCCTCGCGATCAGCGCGTCCTTCCTGCTCTGCGCTGCGCCGCTCACGCATGCCCAGACCCAGGCGTCGTCGACCGACAGCAGCATGACCAGCGAGTCGAATCAGCCGGTGACCGACACGTGGATCACCACCAAGGTGAAGAGCGAACTCGCCGCCACCGACGGTGTGAAGAGCACCGACATCAGCGTGAAGACTGTCGACGGCGTCGTCACGCTGACCGGCGTACTGCCGACCCGCACCGCAGTGAAGAAGGCCGTCGCCGTCACGCGTTCGATCAAGGGCGTGAAGCACGTCGACGCGGCGGGACTGAAACCGAAGGCGTGAACCGTTGCGCGCCCGAGCGCCGCACTTTTTTCCCCTAACTCGAGGAGCAAATGATGAACGAAGACAAGATCAAGGGCCAATGGAAGCAACTCACTGGCAAGGTCAAGGCGAAGTGGGGCAAGCTGACCGATGACGACCTGGCCGTCGCCGAAGGCAACCGCGACTATCTGGTCGGCAAGATCCAGGAGCGTTACGGGATCGCCCGCGACGAAGCCGAGCGACAACTGAAGGACTTCGATAGCGGGCTGTAACGAACCGGTCGTCATACCCCGCCGCGACGCGCTGCGCGTCGCGGCCACGTGGAGGACAACGACATGGGCAAGTACCTGATTGCATGGCTGCTCGGCGTGCCGCTGGGCGTGCTGGTGCTGTTCTACCTCGTCATGCACCTGTTCTGACCGATTGCGCAGTCCATTCAACGCCAACGGGCCGGCGGCTGTCCTCAGCCGCCGGCCCGTTCTTCGATGAGTAGCGCGCTTATGCCTGCTTCGCCGCGTTCGCCGTCATCTTGAAGATGCCCTGCGCGTTGCCCGCATCGAAACGCAGGTCGGTCACCCAGCGGCGCGTCGCCTGGTCGAACGTGCGACGGCGCGTGATGAACTCGTAGAACGAGCCCGGCACGTTGCGCTTGACCGTGCCGCCGTCGCGCGTGCGGAACTCGCGCTCGACGACGTCCGCGCGGTAGGCCGTCTGGAACACGCGGCCCGAGCGCGAACGCTCGACTTCCGGCTTCATCGGCCGGCCCTTCGCCTTCTCGTCATCGGACAGCTTGAACACGTCGGCCACGCGGTCGGTCGCATGGTTGAACGCGTTGCCCTCGGTCGCGATCCAGGCCATCTCGGCGGATTCGAGCAGCAGCGTGTCGTAGTCGAGCTCGCTCGGCACATCGTGCTGGCGCGCGAACGCGCCGACGATCTCGGGCAGCAGCGCGTGCGCCGCATCGATCGGCAGCCAGCCTTCGCGCTCGATCTCCCACAGCAGCGCGACGGCCGCCGGCGACAGCGGATCGCGCGACGAGCTCACCACGTTCGTCACCGCCTGCTGGAATTCCTTCGAGAAACGCTCCGGATGCAATTCGCTGACGAAGAACTGGGCGATCTCGTCGGGCGCGTCTTCGTGCGCATAGGCGCGGCCGGTCATGCCGAGCTTGTCGAGCGGATAGCGGCCGTTCAGCAGGAAGCCGAGCGGACGCAGGATGCGCGTGAACGCCGCCTCGCCCGGCGGCAGCGCGCCCGTATGCGGCCAGCGCACCGTGCGCAGCGCGCCATGATCGAAGTAGACCGAGCCGCCGCCCTCGACCGCGTCGGCCGTGTACGCGCGCCCGTTCGCCGAACGCTCGAGCAGCCCTTCGAACAGCGCCATGTTCATCGCCTGCGCGATTTCCGCGCGCGTGACGACGTCGGTTTCCCATTCTTCGAGGATGGACGGCATGTTCAACGTCGCGAACAGGGCGTCGGTCTTTGCCTGTCCCAGCAGCCGGGTCAGCAGGCTTTCGATATTCGGATTGCGCATCGGGTTTCTCGGTTCGGGGCATCGCCGGCAAACGCGCCGGCCACTCGGCGGCCAGGCACCCACTGGCGCGCCTGGCCTTGCGTGGGATGCATTATTCAAAGGCTTGCAGCCGCCCGTAAAGCGAGATTAAATTGAGATGTGATGAGTTTTTGGAATCAGTCGGCGTTCTCGCCGCTGTGGCCCGCCCCTGCGGCCCCGTTCGTCGGACACAACGAGCATCATGCGCAAATTCAAGATTCCCAACATGGGGGCGCTCGTGGCTTTCGAAGCCGCAGCGCGCCACGAGAGCTTCACGCACGCGGCGAAAGAGCTGTTCCTCACCGAAAGCGCGGTATCGCGGCAGATCGCGACGCTCGAAGCGAGCCTCGGCGTGCGGCTGTTCGCGCGCGTGAAGCAGCGCGTGGTGCTCACGCGCGCCGGCAAGCTGTACGGCACGCAGGTGCGGCGTGCGCTCGAAGCGCTCGATCGCGACACGCTGTCGATCATCGCGCACGGCAGCGGCGGCGGCTACCTGGAGCTCGCGGTGCTGCCGACCTTCGCGTCGCACTGGCTGATTCCGCGCATCAAGAGCTTCTACGACCGCACGCCTGACGTGCGCGTCAACATGGGCAGCCGCACCGATCTGTTCTCGTTCGAGGACACACATTTCGAAGCGGCGATCCACTACGGCAAGCCGACCTGGCCCGGCACGTCGTCCGACTACCTGTTCGGCGAAGAAGTCGTGCCGATCTGCGCGCCCGCGCTGCTCGAGCGCCCGGTCGAACGCGTGGAGGATCTGCTCGCCTATCCGCTGCTGCACTCGACGACGCGCCCCGGCGCGTGGGCGCAGTGGTTCGAGACGCATGGCGTCGAGGACATCCGCACGATGCAGGGCGTGCGCTACGAGCTGCATACGATGCTGATCAGCGCGGCGGCGGCCGGGCTCGGGATCGCGCTGGTGCCGAAGTTCTTCGTCGAGCAGCAGTTGCAGCAGCTCGGGCTGGTCGTGCCGTGCGATGCCGCGACGGTCGGCGATTCCGCGTACTACCTCGTATATCCGACGGAGTTCAGTCACAGCAAGCCGCTCGAGTCGTTCCGCGCGTGGTTGCTGGAGCAGGCGAGCGCGTATGCGGCGCCCGGGCGCGACGCGCTCGGCGACGCGGAGGATGACGAAGACGTGGCGTGACGGCGCCGTGGCGCGGCAGGACCCGGTGCGCGCCGGGCGGGCAACCCCACCCCGGCGCTCCGGGCAGCCGATCTTGCTTCGGCAACGCGACGGACCTTGCTTCGCTCGTTGACTTCTTCTTGTGTTTTCTCTCAGGTTCCGGGCATTTTTGCTTCGTCGCGTCGGGCCATTATCCGCCCAAAGCGGTCGAAGTGAAACGTTTGCGCATGAGGCGAACGCGCAATTCCGCGGATTCCGAAACATTCCTACAAAGCGCTTACGCTCGAGACGCCTGCGTTCTGCACTGGTTGCAATCGGCGCGGCATTCGCTTTTAATGGAACTGGTTCCAATCCGCGTTTCGGTGGTCGATCTGCATGACGCCTCGTCGTGCGCGCGTCATGATGGCGGTTCAGGATCGCCTCCATTCGGCCCAGGATTGCGCATCGCTCCCGTCCTTCCGGACACCTGTCAAACGAGACCGTCATGCCCGACTCCGCTTCGCTGCAGCAGCTGTTTCCCGCTCATCAGGACATTCCCGCCGAGTTCCGTCTCGCCGCGCCGATCCATCAGCGCGTATCGTTGGTCGACGGCGAACTGCGCGCGTGGGACGGCGCGACCAAGACCGTGCTGTCGCCCGTGTGCGTGCGCGAAGCCGACGGCAGCGTCGCGCAACTGGAGATCGGCAGCTATCCGGTGATGGGCGAGACGGAAAGCGACGCGGCGCTCGACGCCGCGGTGCGCGCGTACGATTCGGGCCGCGGCGAATGGCCGACGATGAAGGTCGAGCAGCGCATCGCGTGCATGCAGGACTTCATCCGGCGGATGGTCGCGCAGCGCGAGCGGATCGTGAACCTGATCATGTGGGAGATCGGCAAGAGCCTTGCCGATTCGCAGAAGGAGTTCGATCGCACCGTCACCTACATGACGCAGACGATCGATGCGCTGAAGGAGCTCGACAACGCGAACTCGCGTTTCGTGATCGCCGAAGGCACGATCGGGCAGATTCGCCGCACGCCGCTCGGCGTCGTGCTGTGCATGGGCCCGTACAACTATCCGCTGAACGAGACCTTCGCGACGCTGATCCCCGCGCTGCTGATGGGCAACACCGTGGTGTTCAAGCCGCCTCAGTACGGCACGCTGCTGTTCGAGCCGCTGCTCGACGCGTTCCGCGCCGCGTTTCCGAAAGGCGTGATCAACACCATCTACGCGCCGGGCGCGGTGGTCGTGCCGCACATGCTCGCCTCGGGCAAGATCAACGTGCTTGCGCTGATCGGTTCGAGCAAGGTCGCCGATCACCTGAAGAAGCAGCATCCGAAGTCGCACCGGCTGCGCGCGATTCTGGGCCTCGATGCGAAGAACGCGGCAATCGTGCTGCCCGATGCCGACCTCGACCTCACCGTCAAGGAATGCCTGCTCGGCGCGCTGTCGTTCAACGGGCAGCGCTGCACGGCGCTGAAGATGCTGCTCGTGCATCGGTCGATCGTCGACGAATTCCTGAAGCGTTTCACCGCCGCGCTCGAGCAGTTGAAGATCGGCATGCCGTGGGAGAAAGGCGTCGGCATCACGCCGCTGCCGGGCATGCATCGCACCGCGTACATGACCGACGCGATCGACGACGCGAAGGCGAAGGGCGCGCAGGTCGTCAATGCGTCGGGCGGCGAATTCAGCAAGACGCTGTTCTATCCGGCCGTCGTGTATCCGGTGTCGGAAGGGATGAGGCTGTATCGCGAAGAGCAGTTCGGGCCGATCATTCCGGTCGCGCCGTTCGACGACGTGGAGACCGCGCTCGACTACGTGACGACGTCGGAGCATGGCCAGCAGGTGAGCATCTTCGGTTCAGATCCGGCGCAGATCGGCGCGCTCGTCGACCCGCTCGTGAACCAGGTGTGCCGCGTGAACATCAATTGCCAGTGTCAGCGCGGGCCGGACGTGTTCCCGTTCGCGGGGCGCAAGGACTCCGCGGAAGGCACGCTGTCGGTGACCGATGCGCTGCGTGCGTTCTCGATCCGCTCGATGGTCGCGGCCAAGCAGACCGACGGCAGCAAGCAATTGCTCGACTCGATCGTGTCGGATCACCACTCGAAGTTCATCAACACGGGCTTCATTTTCTGACGCGCGGTTGGAGTGGTGCGGCGGGCGCTCGCGCGTGGGACGTGCGCGGCGCGAGCGCTACCGCGAGATGCCCGTCGGGCGCTGGAGTACGCCTGCCAGGGTTGCCGGTCTACGAAGCCAGCACGACGCCCGTAGTCAGCGCGGCAAGCCCCGCGTACCAACATTGAATCAACACGCGCCCCGCACGCTCGCGCCGCGCGTACGCCCACAGATAGAACGGCACGAACATTCCCACGATTCCCTTGACAGGGTTGGTGAGAAAAACATGAATCCCGATTCCGATCTGCGAAAGAATGATCGACGCCAAGCCGACAATGATCAGAATCGATCCCAGTGAATGCGTCATCGCACGTCTTCTCCAGTGAAGAACGCCCGCTTGCGCGGGCGTGGTTGCAAGCACTAGCAGCAATACGCGGTCACTTGGCAGTATCAGGCTGATCGGACTTCAGAACCGTCAGCTTCGATTCTTTCACGCCGGTTTGTCCGGTGACGTCGTCGACGAGTTGGAGCTTGTTGCGGGCGTACATGACGCCCATCTTGACCTCCTGCCATACGTAATAAATCTTCCCTGCGACCGTATCCACGTCCAGCGTCGAGTCGTTTTCAGCCATCGACACCAATTGATGGTGACCGGGGTCGACCTCGCTATACAGGTAAGTCCTCGCGCCCGTCGTGCCGAGAATCTTCCCGTCGAGCGTCACCGGCATCTTGACGGCCCCGCCCATGCTCTCGTTTCGATACACGTAAATCGCGGCCTTATCGTGCGGAGCGTTGAAGGTCTTCAGCTCGGCATCGCGCTGCGGATCCCCCATCGGTACCGACGCACAACCGGCCAGAATCGACAGTGAAACGCCGATCGCGAACAATTTCTTCAATTTCATTTTTAATGGTCCTCGTTTTTTAACAGCTAACCCCGAATCATTTTTATGCGCTGGTCGATCCATGCGTATGCCGGCTACCGCTCAGTGCCTGTTGGCGTTTGCGACGCATTATGCACGACATCTTTTTAAAGCCGTCTTTACGTCCACCGCGCCTTATTGAAGGACGCGTTTGCCGTACACCCATTCGATACTGCCGTAAGGCGCAATCCCATCGAGGATACGCAGCCTGCTGCGCGCGGCGTCGGCATCGCCTTTGACGAACTTCGCATAAGCGCCGAGATAGAACTGCTCTTCGGCTTCCGCCTCCTGCCGCTCCTCGCCGGACAACCCGGCATTGACGATCGAAAGCGCCTTCAGCGCGTCCTCGCCCTGCCATATGCGCAACAAGACTCCGTATTGGTTCTTGTCGTTCGCGGCGTAGTAAGTCGCGTCCCGTTCGAGCCGCGGATTCGCCAACGCGGGATCGTGGGCACGAGCCATGATGTAGCGGTAGACCAGCGCACGGTACGCATAGAAGCTCGGCCCTTCCAGCGGAGCCTCGGCATCGGCCAATGTATCGATTGCCGCCTTCCATTGCTGCAACTGAATACGCGCGAAAGTGGCCGTGACGAATCCTTCGGTATAGGTACCCAGTACACCGACGCGTGCAAGTTGTGGGTTGCGCGCCGCGAACTCGCGCGTCTTTTCCATTTCCGGAGCCAGAATCGAGAGCGCCTGCTGCGGATCGTTCAGCGAGAACAATATGCCGGCTTTCGTGGCGATCAAATCCTTGCTTTTGGCGGGATCGGCCAATTGCAACGCCTCGTTGATTCGCGCAAGTGCTGCGTCGGATTCGCCGAGGGAATCGAGCGCGGCGGCCTCGTCCTGCAACGCCAACGCCTTGTCGAATGCCGAATTTGCAGCCGCCTCGTGTATCCGTGCAGCCGCAAGCGCCTGCTCGTGCTTCGCCCGGAGCGGATTACCGCCCATCGAAGCTCTGAGATCTCGCAGTGAGCAATGAAGCGGACGCCCCACGGAAACCGGATGGTCGCGGACCGTAATATCCGTCATGCTCTGCGAACAGCTCTGCGTGCCATCGAACGCAAAATTGACGTGATACACGTGCCCCTTTTCCGGCACCAAAGCGGTGACGAACGGTCCGCACGAATCCGAACGGCGGTCCATATCGTCGCCGTAGAGACCCTTGACCTGGATTTGTACGCCGGGCTTCACGTTTACTGCGCGCGACGTCTCGGTTCTGAGGACAGCCTTGTTGAGCTTCTCGGTCAAGCTCGCAATCGACGGCAGTAGTGCTCCCCGCCCGCTATCGAAGACGGCTCCGACCGATTGGAATCCGGTGCATGCCTGATCCGACGTGCTTGTCGAAAAGCCCACCGCCATGGGCATGCCGCTCGTCGTAAAGACGATTCTTGCACCATCCTTCGGAGCGTCAACGGCGAGGTTCGTCGGTATAGAAGTATTTCTGCCTTCCTGCACCGCGGTCCTGCGTGATGCTGCGTGCTTGGTCGCACACCCCGTGATCAAGAGAATTGACGCTAATGCCGCGCAAACGGATCGCGTCAAGGTTGTTTTGGTCGTTCGCATGAGTTTGGTTTGGTGATTTATGTCTGAATTTCGATTCACCCAATGTGCGAGTCGAATCGTATCAAAGTTCGCCAATATCCTCATCACGCGATTTGCGACGACAAGCGGCACCTCGGTTGATGTCCGAGTTGCGTTGGCGATTTTCAAACTTGCGTGATGGCGGAGCGCCACCACGCAAGCCAATACCTCGACCGTCAGGTCATCAGAAACGTGTTGTCACTTCGTCAGTCGAACGACGTACAAACCGGAATCCTGCGCATTCGCGCTCAGACTGTAGTTCGGTGCAGTCGCGTACGATGCGCCCTGGGTCAGCTGCTTATAGACTACGGTCGAGCCGGACACGTCGGCGAACTCGACAACCGGCGGATTCGGATTCGGAACGGTATTGGTCGTGAAATTCAGCGTCAGTGTCGACGATGCCATCGCGTGGAGATCGCCCGAAGATTTCACCTCGTAGATGTAGTTTGCGGTTACGCCGGCCGGCGCCGGATCAGGCTTGCCCAGACAGATGGTCAGGTCTCCGGTCTGGCCACTCGCAGGTGTCTTGACCGTCAGCGTCGCAATGCCGTCATCGGTCGTCAGGTTGAGGTTGGCGTTCGCGATGACGCTGTTGTTCGACAAACTGAGTTTCTTGTAGGTCGCCGGGCAGGAAAACGCCGCGGTCGTCGTTGTCGTAGTTTGCGACGTCGAGCCGGCCGAATTTCCCGACGCCGCGCTGCCGCCACCGTCGCCACCGCCACCACATGCAGCAAGCACGACCACGGTGCTCATAAGACCAATCAATTCTGACTTGTTATTCATCGCCTCTCCGCAATTGTTAAACAGTTCTAAATACAACACCTACACTTCACCTGTCCGATTTTCCCTAACTCGCACAGCGTGATTCACGCATAAAAAGCGCGTGGCGATGTTGATGCCACGCAAGGCGCCCAGGCTCAAAATGAGCGCGCAGACGCAACCAATCAGCGGCGAAACGTCAATCAAATACCGTGTGTCGCTCTTGCTTCACGGTAATTCTCGATTCGACGCAAAGTACGTGCATACGCTCGACTGTGACCTGCAAGGGCTGCCCGCTCAAAACTGCGAAGTCAGCTGGAATCCAAACGTGACGCGCGCAGTGGGAAAGCCCGAGGGTTTATAGATCGGCGTACCGGCAAACAGGTCATACGCGTAGGCGCCGAAGCGCGTCCCGATGCTTCCCTTCACGCCGATAACAGCGCCGGCCAACTGCGTGCCGACGAGCGCGATCGGCTGTGGCCCCCATACGCGGCCGTAGTCCAACCCTGCGTAAATCGCTTGACCCGTCTGGCCGATCGGCATCTGCAACTCGTTACGCCAGTAGAAACCGCGCGACGAGGCGAGCATCGTTTCTCCGTCGAAGCCGCGCACCGTGTATCGGCTACCGATCGTCATGTCGTCGAGGTAGTACAGGGTGTTCCCCGTATACTGGCCGTGGAACGTACCGACATAACGGAACGGCTGTTTGCTAATCACGAACGGCACCGACAGGTTCGCGTCAAGCACTGCCATCTTGAAGCGATACGTTGGGCCAGCTGCGAGCATGTCATCCTGCGCGCCGAAACCGCCGATGCCCTGCCGATAGGCGGTCGAGCCGTCGAACTGCGCGCCATCGAAATAGTGACGATCTGTCACGCCGAGTTCGATGATCGTGTTGTTGCGGCGTTGTTGAGAAATCTCGGTGTCCTCAATGAAACTCTGACCAAAACGGCGCGACAGCCGGAAGTACCCACCGAACACGTCATTCTGGCTGCGTGCCAGGACTCGGGCCAGTTTGAAATCGACTGTCTTCGAGTTGCCGCTCGCGATGAATGTCTGATTCACGCCCGCGATCTGCTGGTAGTACGTGTTCGTGCTGGCGGACAGCGTAGCCGCCCAGTAGCCCCACGGAATCGTATAGAAACCGTTCCAGCCGTGCGAGCCGAGGCGCTTGTCGCCGAACTCGAGGTCTTGGCTGACGCCGACGTTGAGCATGTCGTTCAGCCCGAGCGGGTTGTCGATGCCGACCGACAGATTGCCTTGCAGCTTGCCGGTGGCGCGGGTGCCAGAGTTGTCGATCGATGCGACGACGGTCCACGGCTTGCTGCGCTTCACGTCGAGCACTACGTCGCTTTCGCCGGGCAGAGCGCCCGGAACGATTTGCATCGAGACGTCCTGACTCGACACGCGCTTCATTTGCTCGAGACCTTGCTCGAGATCGCGCAGGTTCAGCACTTCGCCGTCGCGGGTCGGGAAGGCGGTTTTCCACGTGCCCCGCAGTTTTTCATCGGCGAAGCGCACGTGACGAATCATGCCGGGAATCAGCGAGAGTTTGAGCGTGCCGGTCGATAGGTCTTGCTCGGGGATGAGCACGCGCGTCGTGACGTAGCCGCGGGCCAGGATCGCTTGGGACAGGCCCTTGATGAGCACGTCGATGCCTTGCTTACCAACGCATTGGCCTTCGTAGTGGTTCAACCATTCCCGGGCGAACGCAAAGCGATCCATCGGCAAGGCTGATGCCCCTTGGGCCTTCGCCGCATCAGGCAACGAGGCAGGAACGTCAAGTGTGAAGCGGTCGATGCGGAAACACGGTGTTTCGGTTGGAAGCGCCGGATATGCTTCGACCTTCGGCACTTCCGAACGCACGGAAGGCGCACGCACGGTTACGGCGCGCTGCTGTGCTTCCCATTGCTGCTGCGCCTGCCGATCCTGTTCGGCGTTCGCCTTCGCGGCAGCCGCTTGGTCAGCAGGCGTGGGGGCCTGCTGTGCATGTACCGCGAGCGACACCAAGGCCGTGATTGGGAGGGCCGTCAACCGTTTAGCTATCTTCATTTTAATTTAATCCCTGATTCTGCCAGTGGCCTGCTAGCCTCGCAATAACCGCCTTTCCGGTCAGCTCATACGCGAGATTCTCGTTACGCAATTCTGTATCCGTCGCCCGGTTCCAAACTGCTGCTGTCCCGCGTTGTACGCGTCTCGATTCGGCTTGATGTACTGGCTATTCTTATCGTGATTCGCATATTGAGGGTCGTTCTTGAAACCATCGCAGTTCAGATCCTGATAACCCACGATGCTGCTAATTTCATAATCGTGCTTTCCGTCCGATGATCCGACTTACGCAGGTCCCCTGCGACAATTCGGCCTTCGGCCCCCGTTTGCCAATACTCAGCTCCTTCAAAACCGTTTTCGCGTATCTCACCGCACAATCGTATCCGCTCTGGTGAGGCTGCCGACTGTATAGCAACGATCTGCTGCTTTCAGGACTTGTCCTGCTCATCGCCCTTCACTTCGTAGCTTCTGCGCGCCCTCTTGTAACTGTTGCCGAAGGGTTTGATGTGCAGAATCTTTGCGCGACTCGTCATACCCCCAACAAGCGCGATTGCGAATCCAACAAGCAGGAGAATGCGGGCCCACACAACGGGAAGGTCAAACCCAATTGCGATTGCAGCGAAACCGATTCCCGTAAGGATAAGGAGGAGACGCACCCACGAAGTAAGATTTCCATCTTCGATGAATCTGATCTTCATTGATTTTTCCCTACGGCGTTTCCGCCCGCGCGGCAGCACCAATGGCGATTGAATCCAGCACCAGCCGAACTGGCGTTGTTCCGGACCGTATACTGAATGTTCCCGTTTGGGTAGACGGTTACATCGTTCGCACCACCCTTTGGCGTCGCGGCCAATCCATTATCCACGAGATTCTGTTCGAATTGACTTCGCGTAAGATCAATGACGGCATTCGGAACAATCCGAACAAATCGGAGCCCGCGGTAATTTGCGTGTCACGATTTTCACGCCCTGCCCATTCGCAATGCCTTTAGATACACTCGCGGCCAATTCCAGCGAAATAGGCTCGATCTTTTACCATAGAATCAGCTTCGCACAATACAAAAATCAGATCGCGTCCAACACTTTTACCGCATTCTGATCCAACGATGTTACAGGCTGTTCCGCAACGTAGAATGCTGGGCCGAACCGACTGCTTGGATCCAGAAAAGCGGGGGCAATACCGTTATCGAGTGTCCCCTTTTGCAACCGCCGGCACTCCTGTCTAGCGCCCCGCCGGAACGCCCCGTTCAGCGGCGGTGTTAGAACGGCCCGATGTCGTCGAGTACTTCAGCTCGGGTTAGGCGACCGATGCGCAACAGAACCTCAACTTCATCACCTTCGCTTACTCTTTCGTATTTCCAATCTGGCGGCCCAATCACAAACAATTCACCCTCCACGTCCACCTCCAGCATATTTCTAGCAGGCACTTTGACCAACAACCGACCTTGCTGCTCGGTGTGTTCCGGCACGACGAATTTCCGTGTTATCCGGCCCTTCTTTGTTGTCGAACTCATGACACTGAAGTTAAGTAAGCCAAGTGATATTTTGAAAACGATGAAAATTAGCAATAATCCAATGGCGAAAAATAAGCACCCGACAACCGCGCTTAGCCCGCCTTGATTGATCAGTTCGAACGGGAAAACTAGCAAGCGATTCATGAGAGCGATCTCATTTTGAGGAACTCGGATTGTTCAGGCTGTTCTGGACCTTCGTTTGCGCTGGCCCCGAGAGAATTTGGACAGCGTGGTTTGCAATATTCCCCGCGTGTCCGGGAAGCCAAATTTGCGCTGCGGTGCCAACGCCATACGCGGTTGCCGAAGTCGCTGCGGAAGCGGATGGATCGCTCGATGGATTGACCATTCCTGCCCCTGCGAACGCTCCCGTCGCGCTTACAAGCCCGTTGTAGGTTCCGACAGCGATCTTCGCGCCGATACCGCTTCCAAGCGTATCCAGCGGAAGTCCAAGTGGTGTTAAGGCGGTGGCCGCAGTTCCAACTATCAGAGACTTCCCAGCGTTCGGGGCGTCGCTGCTCATATGGGTATCCCGCTGCTGCCGCTGAAGTATCACGGTTTGCTAGCACGTATTCGAACAGCAGATGAGGGACTTCCATTGCCAACTGCACAAACCTCCGGGCCGCCTTGACCGACTCAACCTCGAAATCGTCGCGGCCTAAAAGCACTGAGAAGTCCCCTATATAGTCCATCTCGGGGAACAAATCGTCATTCGACAACGTGAACCCCTCGATACCTAGCACCCCGATTCCCAAACGTTCGCATAGCTCCAACAGCCGCATACTATCTGGAGAATCGAACAATGAAACACCAGCGGAACGTGCGGTCGGCCGCAGTCCGCTTCGGCTCAACAGATCGTCTATGTTTACTACGCTTGACCTGCCCCCTGCAAACAGGGCCAGCCGGAGTCTAGTAAAGTTCGTTTTCGGAGAAGAAGACGAACATGAAGAAGCGCTTTACGGAACAGCAAATCATCGGGTTTCTGAAGGAAGCCGAGGCCGGTATGCCGGTCAAGGAACTGTGCAGGA